>DATEEB010000067.1:0-2598 GCA_035281345.1 Rhizomicrobium sp.
CGATGTCGTGGTCAGCGACCTGACGGTGACGGGGCTGCCGGCGCCCTCCCTGGTGCGGCCGGCGAAGATTGCCACGGTCGATGGGGTGCGGATTCTGCGCAGGATCGGCAAGTTGCCCGCCAAGGATGCCCGCGCGGTCGCTGCGCAGATCAAGAAATTTCTTGGTTGATTCATGACCAACGCCAAGACAGATCGCATCGTCACACCCGAACGCAGCCAAGACGACACGCTGGAAGCCTCGCTGCGGCCCAAGCGCCTGGCCGATTTTGTGGGTCAGCAACAGGCGCGGGAGAATCTGTCTGTCTTTATCGATGCCGCCAAGGCGCGCGGCGAAGCGCTGGATCATGTGCTGTTTCACGGCCCGCCCGGGCTGGGCAAAACCACCCTGGCGCAGATCGTGGCGCGCGAACTGGGGGTGAATTTCCGCTCCACCTCCGGACCGGTGCTGGCCAAGGCGGGCGATCTGGCCGCCATTCTCACCAACCTGGAACCGCGCGACGTTCTCTTTATCGACGAGATCCATCGCCTCAGTCCGGCGGTGGAGGAGATTCTCTATCCGGCGATGGAGGATTATGAGCTGGATCTGGTGATCGGCGAGGGGCCTTCGGCGCGTTCGGTGAAGATTCAGTTGGCGCCCTTTACCCTGGTCGGCGCCACCACTCGCTCGGGCCTGATCACCACGCCCCTGCGCGACCGTTTCGGCATTCCGGTGCGGCTGAATTTTTATAATCCTGAAGAATTGCTAGCGATTGTGGAGCGCGGCGCCAAGGTTCTGGGATTTGCTCTGACCCAGGATGGCGCGCGCGAGATCGCCGCGCGCTCGCGCGGCACCCCGCGCATCGCGGGCCGGCTGCTCAAGCGGGTGCGCGATTTTGCCGCCGTGGCCAAAGAGGCGCGGGTCGATGCCAAGATCGCCGATGCGGCTTTGACCCGGCTGGAAGTGGACGCGCGCGGGTTGGACGGTTTTGACCGCCGCTATCTTAGCCTGATCGCGGAAACTTTCAGCGGCGGCCCGGTGGGGATCGAAACCCTTGCCGCCGCCTTGGGCGAAGCGCGCGATGCCATCGAGGAGATCGTCGAGCCTTATCTGATGCAGCAGGGTTTCGTGCAGCGCACGCCCAGGGGCCGCGTTCTGGCGGGTGCGGCCTATGGTCATCTGGGGCTGGCGCCGCCGCCATCGCCGCTGCAGACCGGACTTTTTGCGGGCGATGGCGATGAATGACAGCGCGAAAAATTCGCTGCACGGCCTGGGCAGCTTTGACGGCAGGACTCATATCCTGCCCATCGCCGTTTATTACGAAGACACCGACCTTTCCGGCTTTGTCTATCACGCCAATTACCTGCGCTATATGGAGCGGGGGCGCACCGAGTTTTTTCGTCTGGCCGGCATCTCCCGCGCCCGGCTGGACGATGAGGAGCCCACCGCCTGGACCATCCGGCGTATCGCGGTGGAATATTTGCGTCCCGCGCGGCTGGACGACCAGATCGCGGTGCATTCGGTTCTGACCGAGGTGTCGGGCGTCCGGCTGAAGGTGCTTCAGCGCGTGCGGCACGGCGCAACGCTGTTGGTGGAAGCGCGGATCGAAGCCTGCATCACCACGTTAAGGGGTAAGCCGCGCCGCCTGCCCAAAAACGTCCTTGAGACTCTTGCGCCTTTTTGTGTCGCGGATGAAACTTGAAACTTATTCGTCAAACTTCGGCCAAGATCGCGCGCCATGAGCTTGTAGCGCGTTGGCGCCAAAAGGTTTTTCCATGAACAAGCCCCTTGCCGCCGCCCTTGTGATTCTGGCCGCGCTGCTGTTTGCACAGCTTTCGCAAGCTTTTGCCCAAGGCGTCCAAAGGGGACCGATCGCTGCCCCCACGGGACCGGCGGCCCAGACCCAGAATTTGGCGCCCTTGCCGGGCACCGCCGAGGCCGCCGCCGGCGGCGCCGCGGACAGTTTTTCCGTGGTCTCCATGCTCCGGCGCGCCGACATTGTGGTGCAGGCGGTGATGGCGCTGCTCTTGGTGGCCTCGCTCTGGTCCTGGACCATCATCTTCAACAAGCTGGTGGCGCTGTCGCATTTGAAGCAGAAAGCGCGCAAGTTCGAAAAGCTGTTCTGGTCCGGTCAATCGCTGGACGAACTGTATCAACAATTCTCCGCCCGCAACGACCATCCCTTGGCCGCCATGTTCATCGCGGGTTTGCGCGAATGGCGCCGCGCCTTTGAAGGCTCGGGCGGTTTGCGCGAAGCCATGCTGCCCGGCGTCAAGGATCGCATCGAAAAAGCCATGAGCGTCACCATCCTGCGCGAGACCGACGGCATCGAGCGTCAATTGGGGATGTTGGCCACCATCGGTTCGGTTTCCCCCTTTGTCGGCCTGTTCGGCACGGTGTGGGGCATCATGAACAGCTTCTCGGCCATCGCCGCGCGCCATGACACCACCTTGGCGGTGGTGGCGCCGGGCATCGCCGAAGCCTTGTTCGCCACCGCCATGGGGCTTTTGGCGGCGATCCCGGCGGTGATCTTCTACAATCGCTTTGTCGCGGAGATCGGGCGCTATGTGAATTCGCTGGACGCTTTCGCGGATGAATTCTCCGCCATCCTGTCGCGCCAG
>DATEEB010000068.1:0-6887 GCA_035281345.1 Rhizomicrobium sp.
GCGACCGCGCGGGCATCCTTGGCGGGCAACTTGCCGATCCTGCGCAGAATCCGCACCCCATCGACCGTGGCAATCTTCGCCGGCCGCACCAGGGAGGGCGCCGGCAGCCCCGTCACCGTCAGGTCGCTGACCACGACATCGCTGTCCCAACGGCGGTTTCCCGCGCTGGTAATCATGGCCAGCCAGACAAGGCCCTGCTGGCGCTCCAGGACCGGCGCACTTATCACAATCGCGGGCCGGCGCTTTTCCGCTAGGCGGTCGGCATAGGGAAAGGGCACGACCACAACATCATAAGGCGCGAACATGTCAGAGCTTGCCGAACGCCCGCTCATCGGCTTCGCCCCCCCATTCGGTGAAGGTGGCGAAGGGGTCATCGCCTTGGCCTTCCGCTTTTTCGATGATCACGCCCTTGGGCGTGATGCGATAGGCCAGCCGGTCACCCGCCTTCAGCCCCAGCCGGGCCCGCACCGCGCGGGGAATGACGGTCTGCGCCTTGGTCGTGACTTTGGAATAGGCCGTCGTCATGTCCGCCTCATGTCTTACGGTAAGAAGTAAGACTTCTTACCACCATCCTCAACCCCGCGCCATGCCTTTCAGGGCTTCCCGGATCAGCGCGCCGGTTTCGCTATGCTCGCCCAGGGCTTGCGCGGCGCGCGCCACCGCCTCGGCGGCGCGCACATCGGAATAACCCAGATGCACCAAGGCCGACACCGCATCGCCTTCCGGACCGCGCGGCACGGCCGCAGCATGCGCAACCGTGTCTCCACCCGCCATCATCGCCGGCACCTTGTCTTTCAACTCGGTAGCGATGCGCAGCGCCAGCTTGGGGCCCACGCCCGGGGCGCGGCCGATCATCGCCTTGTCGCCCAAGGCCAACGCCCGTTGCAAGTCGCGGGGCGAGAGGGTGGACAGCACCGCCAGCGCGATCCTGCCGCCGACATTCTGCACGGTTTGAAGCAGGCGGAACCAGTCGCGCTCCTCGGTCGAGGCGAAACCATAAAGTTTGATGGCATCGTCGCTGACTTTCATTTCGATCATCAGGCTGGCATGCGCGCCCATCGTCAGACGCGACAAGGTCGAGGCCGGGCATTGCACCAGATAGCCGACGCCATTCACATCCAGGATCACCGCATCCTCGGTGATGGAGTCCACGGTGCCCGTGAGCTTGCCGATCATCAACTGGCCACCATGCGGGCCGAAATCATCCGAGAATGCGTGGTGGAAAGATGGGCATGTGCGATGGCCGCCGCCAAGGCATCGGCGGCATCGGCTTGGGTGACGCCGCAGGCGGGTAACAGCCGCTTGACCATGAACTGCACCTGTTCCTTGCCGGCATGACCGGCGCCGACCACGCACTTCTTGATATGGTTGGGAGCATATTCGGCGATTTCCAGTCCCGCCTGTGCCGCCGCCAGCAGCGCCACGGCCCGGGCATGGCCGAGCTTGAGCGCCGCCTGCGGATCGCGGGCGACAAAGGCCTGTTCCACCGCGATGGATGCGGGCCTGTGTGTTTGGATGATCAGGCCAAGCTCCCGGTACAGGGTCATCAGCCGGGCGCCCAACCCGTTGGCGGTCTTGGTGGCGATCACCCCGTGAGCAACATGCGCCAGCCGCGAGCCCGAGACATCGATCACCCCCCAGCCCATCTGGGCCAGGCCCGGGTCCAGGCCAAGGATGCGAATCGTCGGGCTCATGGCCTGTTTGTACCCCTTATGTTCGAGGTTTTCCTACTGGGTGGTGAGCGGTTTTTGCGCAAAATCCAGCATCGCCATGGCGATTTCGCGCTCGCCCATGATCACCTTGCTGGCGCCATAGGACAGCAGATGGTCCACCTCGGCATCGAAATGGGCCCGCGCGATGATGGGCAAGCTGGGGTTGGCGCGGCGCGCCTGCTGCACGATCTGGCCCGCCTCAAAGGCTTGCGGAATGGCGACGAACAACAGTTTGGCGTCCGCCAGATTGGCGGCGGCCAGCACATCGTCCTTGGCGGCATTGCCCCTGATATGCTCGATTGCAGGATCGCCCACCGCGTCCTCCTCCACCACCAGCAGGGGCAGGCTGGTCTTGATGCCGTCGGCGATCAGACGCCCCACCCGGCCATAGCCCACCAGCACCGCATGGCCGGTGAGCTTGGTCTTTTCCGGCGCAGGACGCGGCATGTCGGGCGTGGGCGCGACCTGCGCCGCGGCCTCGCGCCCCGCCGCCAAGGCGAACAGAAGCGGATTGAGGAAGATGGACAGAATGGAGGCGCCCAGGATCAGGCCGCGCGCCTCACCCGGCAGCAGGTCCAAGCCGATACTGAGATCGGTCAGAATGAAGGAGAATTCGCCGATTTGCGCCAGGCTGACCGCGATGGTGAGCGCGCTGGGCGCCCGCACCCCGAACAGCCGCAGCAACAGATAAGTGGTACCCCCGCCCGCCACCACGATGGCGAAGGCCAGCGCCAGCGCCACGGGCTGCTGCACAATCACGCGCGGATCGAACAACATGCCCACCGAGACAAAAAACAGCACCGCAAAGGCGTCGCGCAGCGGCAAGGATTCCTCGGCGGCGCGCTGGGACAATTGCGATCCCGCCAGGATCATGCCGGCGAAGAAGGCGCCCAGCGCGATGGACACCCCGAACAGAAAAGAGGCGACAAAGGCCACGCCCAGCGCCACCGACAACACCGCCAAGCGGAACAATTCGCGGCTGCCGGTATGGGCGATGTAATGCAGCACGGCGGGGATCACGCGCCGGCCCACCACCAGCATCAGTCCGGCGAACAGCGCCAACTTGCCGAAGGTCAGGCCCAGACTCTTCGCCAGCACCACCATATTCATGTCGGTGCCTTTCAGCACCGAAGCGATAGGCGGCAACAACACCAACACCAACACGGTGAGCAGGTCCTGCACCACCAGCCAGCCGATGGCGATGCGCCCGCGCCCCGTGTCGGTGAGGCGGCGATCCTGCAGCGCGCGCATCACCACCACGGTGGAGGCCACCGACAGGCACAGGCCGAACACCAAACCCTGGGCCAGCGGCCAGCCAAAGGCCATGCTGGCACCCACCCCCAACGCGGTGACGATCGCCATCTGCAAAATCGCGCCGGGGATCACCGTGCCTTTGACCTGCATGAGGTCGCCGGGCTTGAAATGCAGCCCGACACCGAACATCAGCAGCACCACGCCGATATCGGCCAATTGCTGGGTTAGATGCTGATCGAGCACCACCCCGGGGCTGAACGGCCCCACCACCACGCCCGCCAGCAGATAGCCCACCAGCGGCGGCAGTTTCAGGCGTTGCGCTGCCGTGCCCAGCACAAAGGCCAGGCCCAGGCCGATCACCAAGACGCCAATCAGGGGGGACATGTGCTCCATGCCGCCGACTATGGCGGCAGAAATGTCTGCCCGCCAGTCGCGCCGGCGTCGCTGGTCTCAGGCGCGTGCCTTAGAAGCGGAAGCCTCCGGGTTTCTTGGAATTGGTTTCAGCGAGGGTGAGCGGATAGCGGCGGGAGGAAACCCAACCGTCTTCATCTAGGAACAGCGCACCGCCCGGATCCTTGAACAGGGGATGGACCTTGCCCCGGTAATTCACCCAGCCGGCGATCTCCGGCCCGGCTTCAAATTTGAGGCGCGCGATGGTCCTGACCCGGAAACCATTGCGCCGGACGGAGACAGTGACAGGTGGATTGACTCGCCGCATCACATCTCCTTCGGCGGCTTCTACTCCGCCAGTTTGGCCATCAAACTTTCAGACAATTCGTAATTGCCATAAACATTCTGCACATCGTCATGATCGTCCAGAACTTCGACCAGCTTCATCAAAGTCTCGCCCGCCTCATCCGCCACCGCCACCAGGTTCTGCGGCCGCCAGACGATGGCCGCCGAAGCCGGCGCCCCCAACCTGGCTTCCAGCGCATCGCGCACGGTGGCGAAGTCTTCCATGCCGGTCAGGAACTCGTGGCCATCGGCGGTCGAGACGCATTCGTTGGCGCCGCAGTCCAGCGCCGCCTCCAGCATCGCATCCTCGCTGCCCTTGGCGGGGGGATAACCGATCACCCCGATATGATCGAACATGAAACTGACGGACCCGGTCTCGCCCATCACCCCGCCATATTTGGAAAAAGCGGCGCGGACATCGGCGGATGTGCGGTTGCGGTTGTCGGTCATGGCCTCCACGATCAACGCCACGCCGCCGGGGCCACGGCCCTCATAGCGGATCTCGTCGTAATTCTCGGCATCGCCGCCCGCCGCCTTGGAAATGGCGCGCTGGATATTGTCCTTGGGCATGGACTCCGCCTTTGCGGCGATGATGGCGGTGCGCAGGCGCGGATTGTGCGCCGGATCGGGCAGGCCGGATTTGGCCGCCACCGTGATCTCGCGGCTGAGCTTGGCAAAGAGCTTGGAGCGCTCCTTGTCCTGCTTGCCCTTGCGGAACATGATGTTCTTGAACTGACTGTGACCGGCCATTGTCGCCCTTCCTGCTGGGCGTCAGATACAGGTCCTGGCCCACTTGTTTCAAGTGGCCCTCTTTCCAAGTCCGGGGGGCGCGCGCAGGATAACCGGGATTTGAACCCGTCTGTTTCCAGGAAGCCCCATGACCCAGCTCGGCACCGATCCTTTGACGCTGGGCCATGTGGCCATCAGCCTGATCGCTATTGTCACCGGCTTGATCGTCTTGGGCCAAATGCTGGCGAGCCGCTTGTCGCCGGGATGGACCGGAACGTTTCTGACCACCAGCGTGCTGACCAGCGTCACCGGCTTTGTCTTCTTCGCCCCACCCAGCTTCACTCCCGCACAAGCCACCGGCATCGTCGCGCTTCTGGTGCTGGGCCCCACCTTGTATGCGCTGTACGGCAAGCATCTGGCCGAGCGCTGGCGCGTCTTCTATGTGGCCGGCGCGGTGATCTCGCTGTATCTGAATGTGTTCGTGCTGATCGTCCAACTCTTTTTGAAGGTGCCGCAACCTGCCATCACCGGCGGGCCGGTGTTTGGCGCGGTCCAGGGCACGGTTTTGCTGGCTTTCATGATTGCAGGATTTTTTGCGGTGAAGCGTTTTTATCCGCCAAGAATGTGATGGGAGAAATCTGACATGAAACGTCTTGCATGGGCGCTGATGCTGGCGGCCTTCCCGGCCCAGGCGCAGGACCTGCCCTTCGCCAAGGAGCGTGTGGAATGGAACAAGCCGCAGGCGCCATTCCGCGTCATCGGCAATCTTTATTATGTCGGCATGGCCGGCGTCAGCGCCTTTCTGATCGTCACGCCGCAAGGCCATATCCTGACCGACGGCGGATTGCCGGAAAGTGTCGAGGCTATCGAAAAGAACATCCAGGCCTTGGGCTTCAAGCTTACCGACGTGAAAATCCTTTTGAACAGCCACGCCCATTTCGATCATTCCGGGGGGCTGGCCAAGCTGAAGGCCGATACCGGCGCGAAGTTCATTGCCAGCACCGGCGACCAGCCTTTCCTGGAAAGCGGCCATATCACCTTCGGTCCCTCGGCCAAGATCGACACCGCCCCGGTCAAGCTGGACCGCGCCGTCAAGGATGGCGAGACGGTGCAATGGGGCGGCGTCACCCTCACCGCCAATATCCTGCCCGGTCACACGCCCGGCTGCACCTCCTGGACCATGCCGCTCACGGACGGCGGCAAGACTTACAAGGTGATATTTCACTGCTCCATCAGCGTCGGGGACAATGAACTGGTGGGCAACAAGGCCTTTCCCCATATCGTGGAAAGCTATCGCACCAGCTTCGCGCGGTTGAAAAAGATGCAAGCCGATATTTTCCTGGCGCCGCATGGCGGCCAGTTCGGCATGAACGAAAAACTGGCCAAAGCGAAAGCGGGCGGCCCCAATCCGTTTGTCGATCCTTCTGAATTGCAGCGCTTTGTCGCCAAGGCGCAGCAGGATTTCGACCAGGAATTGGCCAGCCAGCAGGCCGCCGCCAAGCCTTAGAGCGTCGGCACCGAAGGCTTCAGCCGTCCGCCCACGCGCACCGGCTCGATGCGGGCAGCCAGGCCCTTGGTGCCGGTCTGCACGAATACGCCGCACAGGGTGGCCGGCCCGGTGGCGGGGGAAAAACGCTGCGACGAGATTTTGCGCGTGAAGCGTTGCAAGGGTTCGGCCTTGTCCATGCCGATCACCGAATCGTAATCGGCGCAGGCCCCGGCATCGGTCTGGTAGGCGGTGCCGCCGGGCAAAATCTGCGCGTCGGCGGTGGGAACATGGCTGTGCGTGCCCACCACCAGGCTGGCGCGGCCATCGCAGAAATGGCCCATCGCCATTTTCTCCGAGGTCGCCTCGGCATGAATGTCCACCACAATCACGTCGGCGCCCTCGCCCAGTGGACAGGCCGATAGTTCGCGGTCCACCGCGGCGAAAGGATCGTCCAGCGCGTCCATGAACACCCGCCCCATCACATTGACCAACAGCAGGCTGCCGTTCGGCGTCTGATACAGATTGGCGCCGCGCCCCGGCGTGCCGCGCGGATAGTTGGCGGGGCGCAGGATGCGGTCTTCGCTATCGATATAAGTGAGAATTTCCTTCTGATCGGCCCAGTGATTGCCGGTGGAGATCGCATCGATCCCCATGGCGAAAAATTCCTCGGCAATGGCGCGGGTCAGCCCGAAGCCGCCGGCGGCATTCTCGCCATTGGCGATGACGAAATCCAGCTTCAGGCTTTGGCGCAGGCGCGGTAGTTCGGCATAGACCACGTCGCGGCCCGGCTTGCCGATAATATCGCCCAGAAAAAGAATGTTCATCGCAAACGCCTGAGGCCTTGCTCGGTGAGAATGGCGTCGAGGGTCCTATCATGCGCCTGATGCGGAATCGAGGACATCTCCTGTCCCGCATAGGCGATGCCGACGGCCGGAACCGTTAACCGTTCCAGGGTGCGGTCGTAAAAG
>DATEEB010000069.1:0-7409 GCA_035281345.1 Rhizomicrobium sp.
GGCGCATAGGCGCCGGTCAATTCCAAGGGCGTCACGCCCGACGTGCCCAAGGCCAGCGACGAGACTTCCGCCAAGGGCGAGGCGATGCCCAACCGCTTGGCGGTGCGCGCCACTTCCTTGGGCCCAACCTCGGCGGTCAATTGCGCCGCCACGGCGTTCGAGGATTCGGCGAAGGCCTGGATCAGCGGAATTTCGCCTTTGAACCGGCCTTCGAAATTCTGCGGCTTCCAGCCATGGATATCCACCGGCGCGTCGTTGACGGTCTCATCGGGATTGTGGCCGTGTTCCAGCGCGGTGAGATAGACGAAGGGCTTGAAGGCGCTGCCCGGTTGACGCACGGCGTCGGCGGCGCGGTTGAAGCCCGAGCCGCTGTACGTTCTGCCGCCCACCATGGCGCGGATCGCGCCGTCCGGCGTCATGGCCACCAGCGCGGCTTGATGGGCGTTCAGCTGCTGGCCTTCCGCCGCCAAGCCGTGCGTCACCGCGCGCTCCGCCAGGATTTGCGTTTCCAGATCGAAACTGGTTTCGACGATCATCGGTTCCGACGATGGGCTCACCACCTCTTCCAGATGGGCCATGACCCAATCGGTGAACCAGCCGGAGCCGGGTGTGCCGTTGGCGCGCATGATGCGCGGACGCGTCGCTTGCGCCATGGCGCGTGTATTCTCGTCTATGAAACCGGCGGTCTGCATGGCTTTGAGTACCAGCCGGGCGCGCGCCAATCCGGCGTCGGAATCCGACAAAGGGTTGTAGCGCGCAGGTGCCTTGACGCTTCCTGCGATGATGGCGGCCTCGGTCAGGCCCAATTCATGGGCATGCTTGCCGAAGAATTTCTGCGCCGCCGCTTCGATGCCGTAAACGCCGGCGCCAAAATAGACCCGATTCAGATATAGGGTCAGAATTTGATTCTTGGAGTAACGCGACTCCAGATAGAGCGCCAGCATCGCCTCCTGCATCTTGCGGTCGAAGGTGCGGCCGGGGCTGAGGAAAAGATTTTTCGCCAATTGCTGCGTCAAGGTGGAGCCGCCCTGCACCACCCGTCCGCGTGTCATGTTCGCAACCGCGGCGCGGGCCAGCCCGATGGGATCGACGCCAAAATGAGAGCGGAAGCGGTGATCCTCGATGGCGATAAAAGCATTGGGCACATAGTCGGGCAGGTCTTCCACCTGAACCATCCGCCCCTGGGTCAAGCCGCGCCGCGCGATCTGGCGCCCCCGATCGTCCAGGATGGTGATGTCCTGGGACGGGCCGCTGATCATGAGATTGCCCACGTCAGGCAGGCCGGACAGAAAATGCGAGAAGAAGATGCCACCGAAGATCACGCCCCAGCCGGCCAGCATCACCAGAACATAGGGCCAGGTCGCGCGCGGCTTGGGCTTGGGCGGCGGCGGTGCCTGCCGGCGCGCACGCTGCCGCGCGCCGGAATCGCGGGCGCGCGAAAAATTGGGCTTGCCGGGCTTTTTTGCCATTCCCCGTTCTCTAGTGTCCCGATTCCGAAGTTCGCTTGGAGCCCGATATCGACCGATAACGCGAACTTCGAAACCGCGACACTAGGGATGGCTTGGTTAACGCGCGTTAAACAAGTTCTTAACCGGCAACTTGGGAACTCACGCGCTCAAGCGATAGCCGCCGCCCTCGGTGAGCAGAATCTGGGCCTTGGCCGGGTCCTGTTCGATTTTCTTGCGCAGGCGGTAAATGTGGGTTTCCAAGGTATGGGTGGCGACCGCCGGGCCATACCCCCACACTTCATGCAGTAGGATATCGCGCGGCACGGTACCTGCGCTGGCATGAAGGAACTTTAGGATATTGGTTTCCTTTTCCGTCAGCCGCACCTTGCGGTCTTCGGCCTGCAGCAGCTTGGCGCTGGGATGGAAGGTGTAGGGCCCAATGCGGACCGCGCCGTCATTGGCTGCAGCATGGTGGGTATTGAAGGCATGCAAACGCGCCAGAAGCGCAGAAAAACGGAAAGGGCGAGCCAGCGCGTCCTGGGTGGCGGGCGCATCGCCCTCGGTCAGCAGCAGAACCGGGCAACTCAAGCCCTGTTCTCGCAACTGGGCCGCGATTCTGTCGCCGCCGGAAAGACCGATGATGGCGAAATGCAGCAAATCCCGCGCCGCCTCGCGCGCCTCATCGCCATTGCCGGCCGCTACAACCTCATAGCCTTCATGCTGCAACTGCTCCGCCAGGCTGGCGCGCAGCACGTCATCGGATTCAGCCAGAAGAATTCGGGTGGGCATGATTCGCTTTTGGAGTTGGAGCGGCCAAGACTAGCGCGCATCGCGGCAGGGCGGCAAATAGTGCCGGTTGCGGGCTTGCGCAGACGGACAAAAGGCCAGCAATAGCGCGAAAAATATCTGGCGTGGCGCTTGCTTTGCATCCCGCTATGACGGTCTTCAGCTATCAAAATCATACGACGATTGCCTCCCCCGATCCGCCCGCCAGGGTATCGAGCCCCGTCACCGCGGCCAAGCTAGGCGCCAACGAAGCCAAAGGTGAGCAGAAGGAAAGTTTCTTTCAGCATCTGCTGGATGTGGTCAATCCGCTGCAGCATCTGCCGATCATAGGCACTATCTACCGCGCCATCACCGGCGAGCGGCTGGATCCGGTCGAAAAGATCGCCGGCGGCGCGCTGTATGGCGGATTGTGGGGCGCCGTCGGTTCCATCGCCGATGTGGCCTTTGAAGGCATTACCGGCAAAAGCTTTGAAGATACCGCCCTCGCCCTGTTCAAGAGCGACAGCCCGTCCAACAGTTCGCTCGCCAAGGCAAATAGGCCGGTCCCTATCCCCGCGGCGGCGCAGCCGTCCCCGTCTGCCGCCAGTATTCCCGACAGTTGGGATGTCGCCGCACTCACCGGCGCCCTGTCCGCCAAAGGCGTGGATACCGACATCGCCAACCGCGCGCTGTATGCCTATCGCCGTTCGATGGGACATGGCATGCCGCCGCCGGTTTTCGCCAGCCTCCACTGACGCTATACCGTCTCCATGGATTTGGTCGTCACCGCCGGCAAGGACGGCGCTTGGCTGGATTGGGGCGCGGGCAAAAAACGCGCCGCCATCGGACCGGGCGGCATCGCCGTCAAGGGCGGCGAGGGCGACGGCATCACGCCACGCGGACGTTTCCCGGTGCGCGAGATTTTTTATCGTGCCGACCGTATCGCCAAGCCGGTGACGCAACTGCCGTTGCGCGTCCTTCAAAAAGATGACGGCTGGTGCGATGCGCCGAACGACGCCAACTACAACCGTCTGGTGAAATTGCCTTATCCCGCCAGCGCCGAACATATGTGGCGCGACGATCATCTCTACGATCTGGTTGCGGTGCTGGGTTACAATGACGATCCGGTGGTGCCGGGCAAGGGCAGCGCGATTTTTCTGCATGTGGCGCGCCCGGATTATTCCGCCACCCATGGCTGCGTGGCGCTGGCCTGTGACGATGCCGTGGCAGCGATCCAGCAGCTTAAGCCCGGCGATCAGGTGGTTGTTGAAGGGTGAGGCGCCCGTGCGCCGAAGATCGCGGTCCCCACCCGCACATGCGTGGCGCCGAATTTCACCGCCAGCTCGAAATCCCCGCTCATCCCCATGCTGAGATGGGCCAAGCTATGGTCGCGCGCCAGCTTGGTCAGAAAGGCAAAATGCGGCGCGGCATCGTCATCAAGCGGGGGAATGCACATCAGCCCGTCCAGCGGCAACTCCAGCTTGCGCGCATATGTGATCAAGGACGGCACCTCTTGCGGCAGCACCCCCGCCTTTTGCGGTTCCTCGCCGGTATTGACCTGCAGCAGCAGGCGCGGGCAACGCCCGCTTTTGTCGCGCTCCTGCGCCAGGGCATCGGCCAGCTTCGCCCGGTCCAGGCTTTGAATCACGTCAAACAATGCCACCGCGTCCTTGACTTTGTTGGTCTGCAAGGGACCGATCAGATGCAGTTGCAGATCGGGACATTCACGCTTCAATGGCGGAAATTTCACCTGGGCTTCCTGGACCCGATTTTCGCCGAATAGGCGTTGGCCGCAGGCTAACGCGGCCCGTATGCCAGCCTCGGGCACCGTCTTGGACACCGCCACCAGATGCGTGGCCGCCGCCGGCTTGATCGCGGCCTTTCGCGCCGCTGCGATGCGCGCCAGTATGTCCGCGAGATTCTGTGAAATCGTCATGACCGCGAACCTATCAACCCATCAACACAGGCTCAACGCCGACATGCCCTTGGTGTTGATGACCGATGATCGCGCCGCCGATTGGGCGCGCGCCGCCAGCCGCCTGCCATATGGCAGTATGGTGGTGGTGCGCGGCCGTGACAGGGACCAGCGAAGGAAACTGGCGCGGCAGCTTGAAGGCTTGGCGCGTCTGGTGATTGCCGACGACCCCGCGCTGGCGGCAAGGCTGGGTGCGGCGGGGCTGCATTTGCCCGAACGGCGCATCAAAGAAGCATCCCATTGGCGGGCGCGCTTTCCCGATTGGATCATCACCGCTTCGGCCCATTCGCTGAAGGCCTTGATGCACGCGCATCCCCTGGACGCGGTATTCTTGTCGCCGGTTTTCGCCACCGCCAGCCACGAAAAGGCCCGTCCCTTGACGGCGGCGCGCGCCGCCTTCATCGCCGCCCGCGCGCCAGTGCCGGTTTACGCATTGGGCGGGATCGACGACCGCAATGCCAAGTTGCTGGGCCCCGCTTTTGACGGCATCGCCGCCATCACCTCATTCCTCTGAGGTTTTGAGATTGAGATGGAGGTAGATGGTGTCCATCCGCAATTGCGAAGCGCCGTTGAAAAACACGCCGCTATTGCGGCTATAGGTCAGATGTTGCCATCCGCCGCTGAGGCGCAGGCTTGGTGAAAAAACATAGCCCAGCGAGGCCTGGGTGCCGTTCAGGCCCAGGCGCGGCAGGCCCGCGATCGCCACCTCCTTGGCGACGCCATTGCCATACTCCACGCCAGCAATCCATTTGCCGTCGGTGATGGCGGCCGAGATATGCTGGCCACGGGTGATGGAAGGCTGCCAGGTCTGATGAATGTCAAAACCATAGGCATTGCTTTGCCGCCAGGAGCCGCCCAACGAAATCCGGATGGTATCACCTAAGGGATAGTCGCCGCGAAGGCCGAAGCTGAAATCGCTGGTGCCTTCCTGGCCGGGGCGTTTGTGTTCGCCGCGGCTCTCGACAATCGCGCCATAGGCCGCCAGGGATAGCGCATCCCATTCCATCTCATAACGCAGCGCCGCTTCCCAGAACGCCACTTGCCGGCCGGGGACATGGGGTCCGGCATTGAGGAAGGGCAACTGCTTTCCTTCCGAGGGCGTGAAGGAAAGCGCCAGTTGGGCGCCGAACAGCGACGGGCTGGTATAGACGAACTTGGCATAGTTGCTGGATGCGCCCGCCTGTGTGCGAAGCGCGAACAGATCGATCACCGCTTTGCCGTCCAAAGGATTGCGGGTGAAGCTGGTGCGCGGATCATCCAGGCTGACATCGGCATCCACTTTGGGGCCGCCCAGATCCAGCGCATCGCCCGCCCCATCCGTCAGTCCGATTTCGAACGTGCCCAATCCGGTGCGCGCCGCCACGGTCAGCCGTTCGATGGCATCGCCGTCATAGCCGCCCCGGGACAAAGGATCGGCGGCAGCGAACGTCCCGTTCAAGGTCAGGGACAGCCCGCTGTCATAGTCGCGCCGCAGTTGGGGCATCAGTAGAAACGCGCCGCTGGCCCGCACGCCGCGCCAGCCCGGCTGATGCGACTCAAACAGCGCGCCGCTGGCCTCGGCCGCCAGCTTGAGTTCGGCTTGCCCCACTTGCCATGACGGCGGTGCCAGGGCGTGGGTGAGCGGCCCCGTCAGGGTCTGTTCCGGTTCTTGGGCTTGCGCGGCGCCGGTCAGGGCAAATGCCCAAAGCGCCGCAATCTTACCGATCCGCAATCCGGCCCACTCCCACGCTATCTGCTAAGCCCTTCTAGAATAAGCCAAACTGGCTCGCTTGGCGCAAGCCTACGCCGTTGCGTGCCCCCGGCCCCGCCGCTATAAGCCGTTGGCGGTGCTGGCCGCCAGTCCTCGAAGGACCTGCTTCCAAAGGAAAAGACAACTCCATGCGCGTTCTGCCTATCTTGCTGTGTGCGCTGGCCCTGGCCGGTTGCGGCTCGTCCAATGACGGCACCCGGGACATGGACACTGGCACCAGCGCCATCGCCAGCGGTTCCAGCCGCGTCACATTGGGCGTGAACTCTTATCTTTGGCACGCCTCGCTCGACACTTTGTCCTTCCTGCCGCTGGCCTCGGCCGATCCCTTTGGCGGCGTCATCATCTCGGAATGGTATGTCGCCCCGTCCAGTCCCAATGAGCGGTTGAAAGTGACGATCTACATCATGGACCGCGCCTTGCGCGCCGACGGGCTAAAGGTTGTGGTGTTCCGCCAGGTGAGGAGCGGCAGCGCCGAATGGCAGGAGGCTCAGCCCAGCGCCGAAACCGCCCGCCAGTTGGAAAATTCCATTCTGACCCGCGCCCGCGAACTCAGGCTCGCCACGCTCGGCCAAGCCGGCTGAGGAAGAGCGCTATGACGCGCTACAACGCCAAGGAATCGGAAAGACACTGGCAGGCGGAATGGGACGCACGCGCCCTGTTCGCCACGCCCAGCCATTCGGATAAACCCAAATGCTATGTGCTGGAGATGTTCCCCTATCCATCGGGGCGCATCCATATGGGACATGTGCGCAACTACACCATGGGCGATGTGATCGCCCGCTTCCGCCGCGCGCAAGGCTATAATGTGCTGCATCCCATGGGTTGGGATGCCTTCGGGCTTCCGGCCGAAAATGCGGCGCGCGACAAGGGCGTGAGCCCGCGCGACTGGACGTACGAAAATATCGCGGCCATGCGCGAACAGCTCAAGATGATGGGTCTGTCGCTGGATTGGAGCAGAGAATTCGCCACCTGCGATGTCGAATATTATCACCAGCAGCAGAAACTGTTCCTGGATTTCTACAAGGCCGGTTTCGTCTATCGCAGCGAAGCCGATGTGAACTGGGATCCGGTGGACATGACCGTGCTTGCCAACGAGCAGGTGATTGACGGACGCGGCTGGCGCTCTGGCGCGATTGTGGAGCGGCGCAAGCTTTCGCAATGGTTCTTCAAGATCACCGCCTTCGCCGACGAACTTCTCACTGGCTTGGACGGTCTGGACCGCTGGCCGGAAAAAGTCCGCGTCATGCAAAAAAACTGGATCGGGCGCAGCGAAGGCCTGCGCTTCCAATTCACGCTGTCCGACAAGCAGACCCTCGACGTTTTTACAACCAGGCCCGACACCTTGTTCGGCGCGAGCTTTGTCGCTTTGTCGCCCGATCATCCGCTGACACAGCAGCTCGCGGCCAAGGACAAGAAACTGGAAGCCTTCATCGCCGAATGCCGCAAGACCGGCACGGCGGAAGCCGAAATC
>DATEEB010000070.1:0-6820 GCA_035281345.1 Rhizomicrobium sp.
CCGCCCGCCACTTCATGCAGGCTGCTCATGGTTTGCTGATTGTCGGCCAGCGCCTTGAGCAGTTCCTTGGCGCGGAACTCGTCAATCAGGGTCATGGTGCCCTTGGCGATGCGATGGTTGAGCAGAAAGCGATCGTCCACCGAGGCGATGATATCCACGATGGCATTGCCCAAGCTGGCGACATCGTATTGCGTCATGTGATCCCCGCGCGATAGCCCGAAATATGGCAGCCCCGCTTACACGCGGTCGGCGGCCACGCGCAAGGGCTTGTCCACCGGGACCTGCTGGTGCAGAAGGCGGCATGATCCGCCGCCTTGCCATTCTCTTGATAGCGGTGGCCGCCGCGGGCTGCACCGCCAAGGCGCCGCCGCAATCGGTGCGCCCGGCCGCCGCCATTCCGCCCGCCCCGCCGCGCGGCGAGCCTGCGCTTTATCTCAACATGCCGGCTTCGGCCTTGCAGGCTGCCTTCGGGCGCCCCGCTTTTGTGCGCAAGGACGGCGCTATCGAGATGTGGCGCTATGACGGGAATGCCTGCCGTGCGTTCTTTTTCCTGTATGGCGCGCCTTTGGCGGTGCGCCATGTCGAGACCCTGCCGCATGGCGCCGGGGAGGCCGCCGATATGGCCTGCCTTACCGCGCTACGGATCTCGCCCGCAAAGACGCCTTGAGTTTTGGTTTTTGAACCGGCCGCTCTTTGGTCTTGTCTTTAAAGCGGCACAAATCGCGCACCACGCAAACCGGACACAATGGCGTGCGCGCCACGCAGGTATAGCGGCCGTGCAGGATCAGCCAATGATGCGCGTGGCTCTTGTAGGATGCGGGGACGATTTTTTCCAAGCCCCGTTCCACCTCCAGCACATCCTTGCCGGGCGCCAGACCGGTGCGGTTGGAGACACGGAAGATATGGGTATCCACCGCAATGGTGGGCTCGCCGAACGCGACATTCAACACCACATTGGCGGTCTTGCGGCCCACCCCGGGCAAAGCTTGCAGCGCATCGCGGTCCTTGGGCACCGCGCCGCCATGCCGCTCGATCAGGATTTTGGACAGCGCGATGACGTTCTTGGCCTTACCGCGGTAAAGGCCGATGGTCTTGATGGCGTCCTTTAGCTTTTCCTCGCCCAGCGTCACCATCGCTTCCGGCGTCTTCACGGTCTTGAACAACGGCGCGGTTGCCTTGTTGACGCTTTTGTCGGTGGCCTGGGCCGATAGCGCCACCGCCACCAGCAAGGTGTAGGGATTGACATATTGCAGCTCTGTCTTGGGCTCAGGGTCGATTTTCTTCAGCCGCGCGAAGAAGTCTTCCGCGTCGGCCTTGGAAAAAAGTTTCGGCATGTTAGCCCTGCTTGAGGCGCAAAAGACCCGCGCCTTTATAGTCCAAGTACATCCGTCATCGCATAGAGCCCAGGCTTCTTGCCATGGCCCCAGCGGGCCGCCGCCAGCGCGCCATGGGCGAAGATCGAACGGTCTTCCGCGGTGTGGGACAAAGTGATGCGCTCGCCAGTGCCGGCGAAGATCACCGAATGCTCGCCCACCACGCTGCCGCCGCGCAAGGTCGCAAAACCGATATCGCCTTCCTTGCGGGCCCCGGTATGGCCTTCGCGGCTTTTCACGGCATGCTTGTTCAGCGTGATGCCGCGGCCGCGCGCGGTGGCCTCGCCCAACAGAAGCGCGGTGCCCGATGGCGCGTCCACCTTGTTGCGGTGGTGCATTTCCAGAATCTCGATATCGTAGCCGGGCAGGGACTTGGCAGCGCGCTCTGCCAACGCCGCCAGAAGATTGACGCCCATGCTCATATTGCCGGATTTCACGATCACGGCATGGCGCGCGGCGGCGGCGATGCGCGCCTCGCCCTTTTCATCAAAACCGGTGGTGCCGATGACATGAACTATGCGCGCCTGAGCCGCCAGATCGGCCAGCATGGTGGAGACCAGGGGCGTGGTAAAATCCACCACCGCCTGGGCGTGCGCCAGAAGTGGCAAAGGATCGGCCGTCAGCTTGATGCCATTGGGCTGCATCCCGGACAGGGTGCCGCTGTCCAGCCCCAGATTGGGATGGCCTTCCATCTCCAGCGCGCCGCACAAGGCAATGCCGGATCCTTGCGCGATCTCGCGGATCAGCGTGCGGCCCATACGGCCGGACGCGCCGGTGACGACGATCTTCAGGTCAGACATAGAGGCCCCTCTCAGACCTTGGTATCCACGCTGGCGGTTTCCGCCGGTACGTCTTTTCTTGCAACCGTGACCATGGCGGGGCGCAACAGCCGTTCGCCGATCATAAAGCCGGCCTGCACCACATCCACGATGCTGCCGGCCGCCTTACCGTTGCCTGGCACCTCCGCGATCGCCTGATGCAGATTGGGATCGAATTTTCCGTCACTGGTATCCAACGGCTTGACGCCATAGCGCTCCAGGGTCTGAAGCAGTTGCCGGTCGGTAGCCTCGACGCCGTCCAGCACCGCCTTGACCTGTGGGTCGGCGGCGGCCCGCACATCGGCAGGCACGGCGGCCAAAGCGCGCGCAAAATTGTCGGCAATGCCCAGCATGTCGCGGGCAAATTTCGTCACCGCATATTGGCTGGCCTCGGTCTTTTCCCGTTCGGCGCGGCGGCGGATGTTCTCGGCTTCCGCCAGCGCGCGCAGCCGCTGGTCCTTCAAGGACTCCACTTCGGCCTGCAGCGCCTGCAGCACGGCGAATTCCGCGGCTTGCGGATTTTCGGCATCGGGCAATTGGGTCTGATCTTCACTCATGACTAATCACATTCTTCCTCGGGGTGGGTCCTTAACCCTTAAGCGAGCAATCGTCCAATGACTTTGGCGGTATGGTCCACCATGGGGATGATGCGGCCATAATTCAGCCGGGTGGGACCCAAGATCCCGATCACGCCCACAATCCGGCCCTGGCCGTCGGCATAGGGCGCGGCCACGATCGAGGAACCCGACAGGGAAAACAACCGGTTCTCGGAGCCTATAAAGATACGCACGCCTTCGCCGTCCTTGGCCAGTTCCAGCAGCCGGATCAGGTCCGCCTTGCGCTCGATGTCGTCGAACAGCGAACGGATGCGCTCCAGGTCCGCCTGGCTGTCCAACAGATGCGAGGTGCCGCGCACGATCAGAACTTTTTCCGGCCCTGCCAGGGTGGCCAGCCCCTCGGCCACCACCTTGGCGGTCAAGACATCCAGCTCCCGCTTTTCCCCTTCCAGCTCCGCCAAAATCTCCGCGCGCGCGGCATCGATGGTGCGGCCGCGCAGCCGCGCCCCCAGATAATTGCTGGCCTCCGACAAGGCCGAAACCGGCAGGCCTGGCGGGGTGTCTATCACGCGGTTTTCCACCTGCCCGTCCTCGCTGACCATGATAACCAGCGCTTTGCCCGGCGCGACGGCGACAAATTCCACATGCTTGAGAGCGCTGTCCTGCTTGGCCGTCAGCATCAATCCGGCGCAGCGCGACAGGCCCGCCAGTCTTTGGGTCGCCTGTGTCAGCACATCTTCAATGCCCTGGCCGCTGCCCGACATGCGCGCCTCGATCGCGATGCGCTCGTCGGGCGCCAATTCGCCGATCTCCAGCAAGCCATCCACGAACAGTCTCAGGCCTTTTTCGGTCGGTATCCGCCCGGCGCTGGTATGAGGTGCATAAAGCAGACCCATCGCTTCCAGGTCGGCCATCACATTGCGGATGGAGGCCGGAGACAGCGTCAGCGGCAGGCGCTGGGAGAGGGTACGCGATCCCACCGGGTCGCCGGACGCCAGAAAGGCTTCCACCAAATGGCGGAAAACCTCGCGCGGGCGGTCGGTGAAGCCCTGCGGCACGACGAAGGGGGTACGGGCCTCAAAAGTCAAGATACTGAAATTCCTATACTTTCTGCTTTCCGGTTGCGCCTGGCCGCCGGCTGACGCTAGGTAACGCCCCAACGTTAGCAGACCCATATATGAGGCTCCATGCGCCCTTCAACTCGCGCGCCCGATCAGATGCGCGCCGTTTCCCTGACTCCGGGCTTTTCCCGCCATGCCGAGGGGTCCTGCCTGGTCAAGTTCGGCGATACCCATGTGCTGGTCACCGCCAGCCTGGAGGAAAAGGCGCCCCCCTTTCTTAAAGGTTCCGGCAAGGGCTGGGTGACGGCGGAATATGGCATGCTGCCCCGCTCCACCCATGACCGGATGCGGCGCGAGGCGGCGGCCGGAAAACAATCGGGCCGCACCCAAGAGATTCAGCGCCTGGTGGGCCGGTCCTTGCGCGCGGTGTGCGATCTTTCGGCCTTGGGCGAACGGCAAATCATCATCGACTGCGATGTGCTGCAGGCCGATGGCGGCACCCGCACCGCCGCCATCACCGGCGGCTTTGTCGCGCTGGGCCAGTGCGTCGCCTTCATGAAGAAAGTCGGCATGGTGAGCGCGCCGGTGATCAAGGATCATGTCGCGGCGATCAGTTGCGGCATCGTCAAGGGCGAGGCGGTGCTGGACTTGGATTACGACGAGGACTCCACCGCCGAAACCGACGCCAATTTCGTGATCACAGGCGCGGGCGGACTGGTGGAGATTCAAGGCACCGCCGAAGGCGCGCCCTTCAGCGAGGAACAGTTGGTGGCGCTGCTGACCTTGGCGCGCAAGGGCATCGGCGAATTGGTGCAACTGCAGAAGCAGGCACTCGCTTGAGGTTGCCGCGCGGCAGCCGGCTGGTCGTCGCGTCCCACAATGCGGGCAAGGTGCGCGAGATCAAGGCGCTGCTGGGGCCGCATGGCATCGAGCCGATCAGCGCTGGCTCGCTGGGTTTGCCCGAGCCGGAGGAAACCGGACTGACTTTTGCCGCCAATGCCCGGATCAAGGCGCAGGCTTGTGCCAAAGCCAGCGGTCACGCCGCGCTATCGGATGATTCGGGCTTGTGCGTGGAGGCGTTGGATGGCGCGCCGGGCATCTATTCGGCGCGCTGGGCCGGACCGGATAAGGATTTTCGCATTGCCATGAACCGCGTTGCGGACGAACTGCGCCAAAAAGGGCTTTCCACCAGCGCGGCCAAGTTTGTTTGCGCTTTGTGTGTCGTGTTGCCGAGCGGGGAGCAGCGGACGTTTGAAGGCGAGGTGCATGGGCATCTCACCTTTCCACCGCGCGGGGATCATGGCTTTGGTTACGATCCCATCTTCATCGCCGACGGCATGGAACAGACCTTTGCGGAAATTGATCCGGCCCGGAAGCACGCCATGAGCCACCGCGCCAAGGCGTTCGAAAAGCTGCTGCATTCCGGCATTTTCGCCGAAAGCCTCTAAAGTGGCCTTCGGCGTCTACGTCCACTGGCCGTTCTGCGCCGCCAAATGTCCCTATTGCGATTTCAATTCCCATGTCCGCAGCCAAATAGACGAAGCCGGCTGGGTGGACGGCATTCTCGCGGAACTGGATTGGGTGGCGCGCAACCAGGGAGCGTCGGCGAGC
This sequence comes from Rhizomicrobium sp., assembly GCA_035281345.1. Lineage (GTDB taxonomy): Bacteria > Pseudomonadota > Alphaproteobacteria > Micropepsales > Micropepsaceae > Rhizomicrobium. Next base: position 5,421 of record DATEEB010000070.1, read on the forward strand.
GCCGGAGCGGCCAACAATAAAGTACGCCCGGTGGTGGAAACCGTCTTCTTCGGCGGCGGCACCCCGTCCCTGATGAGCGGAAAATCGGCCGGGCGAATCCTGCAAAAAATCGCCGCCCTGTGGCCCATGGCCAACGATCCGGAAATCACACTGGAAGCCAACCCCGCCAGCGCCGACGCGGCGCGCTTTGCCGATTATCGCGCCGCTGGCATCAATCGCGTGTCGCTGGGGGTGCAGGCGCTGAATGATCCTGATTTGAAAGCGTTGGGGCGGCTGCATGATGTGGCGGAAGCCAAGGCGGCGCTGCGCATGGCGATGGGCACTTTTGCGCGGGTCTCCTTGGATTTGATCTACGCCCGCCCCGGCCAAAGCGATAGGCAATGGCGAGACGAGTTGAAACAGGCGCTGGCCTTCGGCACCGATCATCTGTCGCTCTATCAGCTGACCATCGAACCGGAAACACCCTATGCGCTGTTGCATAAGAACGGCGCGTTGCAAATTCCGGGCGAAGACTTGGCGGCCGGGCTCTATGAAACAACCCAGGAGTTGGCGGCGGCGGCGGGCCTCCCAGCCTATGAAATCTCCAATCATGCGCGGCAGGGACAGGAAAGCCGTCATAATCTGATCTATTGGCGTTATGGCGACTATGCCGGGGTGGGACCGGGCGCCCACGGACGCGTTGATATTTTGGGACAACGCACGGCCATCGCTGCCATAAAATTGCCGGAACGCTGGCGCGACACGGTGGCCAAACAGGGTCACGGTTTCCAGGAGATGACGCCGGTTTCGGATGCGGAGGCCGCGCGTGAGCATCTCTTGATGAATTTGCGGCTGGCGGAAGGCCTTGATCTGGGGACTTATGAAAAACGCTGGGGCACCCGGCCCGCGCCGCAGAAAATCGCCGCTCTGCGAGAACAAGGATTTGTGGTGATGACAGGCGATGTGATAACCGCCACGCCCAGTGGACGCCTGTTGCTCAATCGCGTGATCGAGGAGCTACTTTAAGAGTTTTTCCCCAGAAACGTCGTGGGCGCGGGGCTGACCACCACCGGACCGGATGCCGTCATTTCCAACACCGCCAAGCCGCGTTCCGAGGTGCCGTCGGCATTGAATCGGAAAATGCCGTTGACCCCGGCAAAGCCGTTGGGGTCCATCAGGGCCGCCGCGGTGAAACGGCGATAGGGCGTGCCCGGCGCCAGCAAGGCCACCAGGGACACCGCATCATAGGCCAAGCTCGCCAACTGCGGCGGGGCGGCGCTGAAAGCGGCCCGGTATTTGGCGACGAATTCGGTATCGGCATTGGGCGCGGGCGCGGCATACCAGCTGCCATATAGGGCGGCTTCCCGCGTCAGCGAGGCGTCGTCATTCCACAGGCCCGTACCCAGCAGCTTCACCTTGTC
>DATEEB010000071.1:0-5691 GCA_035281345.1 Rhizomicrobium sp.
CATGGCGGTTTGCTGGGGGTGGTGATCGCGGTCTGGCTGTTCTGCCGCCGCAACAAGATCGCAATACTCCCGGTGGGCGATCTGGTTTGCGCCTTTGCGCCCATCGGCCTGTTCTTCGGCAGGCTGGCCAATTTCATCAATAACGAATTGTGGGGCCGGCCCGCCGATGTACCCTGGGCGATGATCTTCCCACGCGCAGGCGCCATACCCCGCCACCCCAGCCAATTGTACGAAGCCGCACTGGAAGGCGTGGCGCTGTTTGTTCTGTTGCAAATCGCCTTGCGCGTGTTTGGCGCCCATCGGCGGCCCGGTTTGCTCTGCGCGCTTTTCTTCCTGGGCTATGGCACATTCCGCTTTATCTGCGAATTCTTCCGCGAACCCGACACCCAGTTCATCGGCCCCATCAGCATGGGCATGGCGCTGTCGATTCCTGTCTGGCTGACGGCGGGCCTTTTGTTCTGGATCGCCTTTCGCAAGCCGCGCCGCGCATGAGTCTGAAGGCTCGCATTGCCGCCTTGATCGATGCCCAGGGGCCCATGTCCGTGGCGCAGTTCATGACCATCAGCCTGCTCGATCCCCAACAGGGCTATTATGCCATCCGCGATCCCCTGGGCAGCGGCGGTGATTTCACCACCGCGCCGGAAATCAGCCAGATGTTCGGAGAAATGATCGGGCTGTGGCTGGTGCAAGCCTGGGCCGATCAGGGCCGCCCCAAGGCACCGCGCCTGGTGGAACTGGGTCCAGGACGCGGCACCTTGATGGCCGACATCCTACGCACCGCCCAAGTCGCGCCCGATTTCCTGGCCGATCTGGAGGTGGTGCTGATCGAGGCTAGCCCCGCCTTGCAACAGATACAGGCCGACAAGCTGCGAGGCGCCGGCAAGGGAATCATGGGGGCGGATGTGTCCTGGCAAGCGCAATTTGATGACAGTTTGGCGGACAGGCCGCTTTTCCTTGTGGCCAACGAATTCTTCGATGCTTTGCCGGTGCGGCAATATGTGAAAACCGAGCGCGGCTGGTGCGAGCGCATGGTGACGGCGCTCGATGGGGAACTGGCGTTCGCGCTGGCGCCGGTGCCGGTGCCCCCCGCCACCATTCCCGCCGACCGGGAAAGAGCCCCCGATGGCGGCGTCTATGAAACCTCGCCCGCGGGGTGTGCGCTGGCGCAAGACATTGCCCGCATCATCGCCACCCGCGGCGGCGCGGCCTTGATTGTCGACTATGGCTATACGGAAGTGGCCGGCTTCTCGGAAACCTTGCAGGCCGTGAGCGGTCACCGCTTCGCCGATGCCCTGGCCGAACCGGGCGAGGACGATATCTCGGCCCATGTCGATTTTGCCGCTTTGGCGCAAGCGGGCCGGCGCGGCGGCGCAGCCGTGTTCGGACCCACGACACAGGGTCAGTTCTTGGCCAATATCGGCATCACCGAACGCGCCGAGCAATTGATGAAAACCAACCCGCAAAGCGCCGGCGAGCTTCTGTCCGCCACCGAGCGTCTGATCGGCAATGACCAGATGGGCCGGCTGTTCAAGGCACTGGCTTTTTGTCCATCCATCGTCACGGATGTTGCGGGCTTTGCGCCATGAAATGGCGGACTGCCGGGCAATTGGAAGCGCCCGGCATCGCGCATGGATTTTTCGGCCGTGCAGGCGGTGTCTCCTGCGGACTCTATGAGTCCCTCAATTGCGGGCCGGGGTCCAAGGACGATCCCGACGCGGTCGCCGAGAACCGCCGCCGGATCGCCGCCGCGCTGACGCCCGAAGGTCCCGAGCGCGCGCGGCTGATCAGCCTGTCGCAAATCCACAGCGCCATCGTGCATAGCTTTCCCGCCTGGCAAGAGCCTGCGGAAGGCGACGCCATGGTGACCGCAACCCCCGGCCTGGCGCTGGGTATTTTGACGGCCGATTGCGCGCCTGTGCTGCTGGCCGATCCCGAAGCCAAGGTGATCGGCGCCGCCCATGCCGGCTGGAAAGGCGCTTTGGGCGGGGTGTTGGAGGCCACGCTGGATGCCATGGCGCGATTGGGCGCCCAGCCAGACCGCATCACCGCCGCCATCGGCCCGTGCATTTCCCAGGTCAACTACGAGGTGGGATGGGATTTCCGCGATCGCTTTTTGGAACAGGGCCTGCGGCACCGCCGCTTTTTCACGCTTTCCGGAAAAGAAGGCCATTATTGCTTCGACTTGGAAGCCTATGTTGCCCATCGTCTGGACGCCGCCGGCGTGGGAAAGGTGGAAAAGCTGGGCGTCTGCACCTATCCGCCGGAAAACGGCTATTTCAGCTTCCGCCGCGCCACCCATGCGGGCGAGCCCGATTATGGCCGCCAGATTTCGGCGATTGTGCTTACCGGGTAACAGGCCGGCGCTTGTTCCACTTGTTAATGGGGCAAATCGGCGTTGCGGGCACCCGTCCCAGCCGCTAAAAGCCCGTCATCAAAGTTTCATGGGGTGTTGGGGCACGCGATGACAGATCTAAATGGATCGCGAGGCATGCGCCTCATCACCGGAAATTCCAACAAGACTTTGGTGGACGCCATCGGCGCTCATCTGGGGCTGATGCCGGTCAAGGCGGATGTGCGCCGCTTCTCGGACGACGAAGTGTTCGTCGAGGTCCATGAGAATGTCCGCGGCGAGGACATGTTCGTAATCCAATCCACCAGCGCGCCCGCCAATGACAATCTGATGGAATTGCTGATCATGATTGACGCCTTGCGCCGTGCTTCGGCCAGGCGCATCACCGCCGTGATCCCCTATTTCGGCTATGCCCGCCAGGACCGCAAAGTCGGTCCACGCACCCCCATTTCCGCCAAGCTGGTGGCCAATCTGATCACCGAGGCCGGCGCCAATCGCGTGTTGACGGTGGATCTGCATGCCGGCCAGATTCAAGGGTTCTTTGACATTCCGACCGACAACCTCTTTGCGATGCCGGTGATCGTGAAGGACATTGCCGACAATCTGAAAGGCAAGGACCCGATGGTGGTGTCGCCCGATGTCGGCGGCGTGGTGCGCGCCCGCGCGTTGGCCAGCCGCCTGAACACCGATCTGGCCATCGTGGACAAGCGCCGCGAACGGGCCGGCAAGTCGGAAGTGATGAACATCATCGGCGAGGTCGAAGGCCGTACCTGCATTTTGATCGACGATATCGTGGATTCCGGCGGCACCTTGAGCAATGCCGCCGACGCCTTGGTCAAGAATGGCGCCACCGAAGTCTATGCCTATGCCACGCATGGGGTCTTGTCGGGCAAGGCGATGGAGCGCATCCAGAACTCCAAGCTGAAATCCATGGTGGTGACCGATTCCATCGAGGCGACGCCGGAAATGAAGAATTGCCGCAATCTGCGCACCATCACCATCGCGCCGCTGTTGGGCGAGGCGATGCGGCGGATCAACAACGAAGCCTCCGTCTCCAGCCTGTTTGACTGAGCCGTGAAAGTCGCGGCAGCTCTGGCTACACTTGCCGTGTTGGTTCCGGCCACCGCGCATGCGGCCTCCGAGGACGCGACGTTCAACCTGGTTACCGAAAACGACTCCTTTGTTTCGGTGTCGGGGGACCGGCACTATACCAATGGCATCTATGTTTCCTGGACATCGGGCAGCAAGCCGCAAGGGCCGTCCTGGGCGCAGGCCTTGATGCTGGACAGCGCGCGCAAGTCCGAATGGCGCACCGGCTATTTTTTCGGGCAAGCTATTTTTACGCCGGAAAATCTGACGGCTTTTACCCCGCCGGCCAATGACCGGCCCTATGCCGGTTGGCTGTTCGCCGGCGCGCGCCTTTATCGCGACAGCGGCGACAGGCTGGACAAGCTGGAAGCGACATTGGGCATGGTCGGTCCTGCCGCGCTGGGCAGCGATGTCCAGAAAGCCTGGCACGCCGCCTTCATTCCCAGCGCGGCACCTATCAATGGCTGGCACGCGCAATTGCGCGACGAGCCCGGCCTGATCCTGAGCACCCAGCGCATCTGGCGCGTGGCCTTGGCCAAAGGCCCCTTGGAAATGGAATTGCTGCCACAAGCCAATATCGCCATCGGCAATATCTACGACTATGCCGGCGCCGGTACGATGTTGCGCTTTGGCCGCAATTTGACGGCCGATTGGGGACCGCCGCGCATCGCCCCCGGGCAGCAAGGTTCGGATTTCCAGAATGTGGACCGGTTCAGCTGGTATGTTTTCGGCGGCGGCGAAATGCGCGCCGTGGCGCGCAATATTTTCCTGGACGGCAACAGTTTTCACAGCGGTCCCAGTGTGGCGAAGCGTACCCTCGTCAGCGACGTCAATGCCGGAGTGGCCCTGTTGTTTCCCCATGCCAGGGTGACGCTGGGTTATACATTGCGCGGCAAGGAGTTCCGCGGCCAAAAAGGCGATGACGAAATAGGCTCGCTGATCTTTTCCTTCATTCCGTGACCGGATCGCCCATGAAGGCGGGTGATCAATCCCAGGGCCGTGGCCGGTCTAAGGACGCAGAAGCTCGATCACCGCCGCCTGGATCGCCAACACCAAGCTCCAATGGCCGCCGTCAATCAGAGTGAGAAGGAAGGGCTTGCCTTGGAACATATTGTTGACCAGGACCGAGGTGAACAGCAGGCCCAGGCCGATGGTGAGGCCGGCCTGAGCCGCATGCGGCACGCCGCCGACCAAGCCCAGATAGCTCAGAATCTCATACATCACCGCCGACATCACCACAGCGCCTAGAAACGCGACCGCCAGCGGGACCATCGGCATCTTCTTGTCTTTGCAATCCTCCGGGTTCAGCCCCTGCGCCCGCTGGTAGGGCTTGCTCAAGGCGGTGTACCAGACGGCGCCGAATAGCCAGGAAGCTATAGCCGCCAGCAAGATCACGAGAAAAGGATTCATGCCACTCTCCCCGAATGCACCCGATTTTGGCGCAGGCTAGCACGGCTTTGGGGCCGGCAAAGGGCCCGGTTGCGTGTTTTGCCCCCTTCGGCTACAAGCCTCGCCTTTCGGTGAGGCCACAGGCTTTTGCCGGGCGGCAAAGGATCAAGAAAATGGCGCAAGTTCAAGAACTTAAGGCAGAAGTGCGCGGCGGCACGGGCAAGGGCCCGGCTTTCCAGGCGCGCCAAAAGGGGCTGATCCCCGGCGTCATCTATGGCGGCAGCGCAACGCCGGAGAATGTGGCCGTCGATAGCCGCACCCTGGAGCGCCATGTCGAGGCGGGCCATTTCCTCACCACCCTGTTCCTGCTGGAGGTGGGCGGCAAAAAGACCCGCGTGATCCCCCGCGAAGTGCAACTGGACCCGGTCAGCGACCGTCCGGTACATGTCGATTTCATGCGCCTGGCTGAAGGCGCCACGGTGCGCCTGGAAATTCCGGTGCATTTCAACGGCCAGGATGTTTCCCCCGGCCTGAAAAAGGGCGGCGTGCTCAACATCGTGCGCCACGCCATCGGCCTGATTTGCCCGGCCGACAGCATCCCCAACACCATCGAAGTCGATGTCTCCAAGCTGGACATCAATGAGTCCATCCACATCAACGCGCTCATGCTGCCGCAAGGCGTGAAGCCGGTGATCCGTGGCCGCGACTTCACCGTCTGCTCCATCGTTGCGCCGACCAGCGTGATCGAAGAACAGCGCGCCGCCGCGGCTGCCGCCGCCGCACCGGCCGCCGAAGCCGCACCTGCCGAAGGGGCTGCACCTGCCGCCGGTGCCGCACCTGCCGCTGGCGCCGCGCCGGCCGCC
>DATEEB010000072.1:0-2507 GCA_035281345.1 Rhizomicrobium sp.
GCACGGCACTTTCTATCTCCACTATCCCGACAAGCGCGCCTGTTTTCTGTCTTTTGTCGAGGATGCGCGGCTGGAGCTGGACGACCATGTGCGCGCCTCTCGCTTGCAAGGCGCCAATCTGGAAACACGCATCGCCACCACTCTGACCGCGATCTATGACTATGCCGATCGCAATCCGGGCGTGCTGCGCGCCGCGATGGCGGATGAGCGGATGATCGATGCCGACAGCATCGCGACGCGGCCTTTGCTAGCGCAATGGGGCGCGGAATGGGCCGAAATGATCCGCGGCGCCGCCGACGGGGGCAGCGCTTGCGCCTCTTATGACGCCGACATTATCGGTCCTGCGATTGTGGGCGCCTTGCACCAAGCCGGACGGGAAAGCCACCGTTGCGGCCGTCAGCGCGAGGCGCTGGTCAAGAACATGACCAGCTTTCTCACCAAGGCCTTGAAGCCGGATTGATCGTCGGCGGGTGGAGAACCTTTTGCCTCGTCCCGTGAGATGACATGGCATTTTCCTATACTTGAGAATGAATCGCTTCTATAGAGACGCGATGCGTTCTCTGGGGATTTTTTCCGCTATACTTCTTGCCGCCGCGCCGGTTCAGGCCGCTTCTATTGGCGAGCCGGTCTTGCGCGATGGTGTTGTGATCGCGGCCAAGATCATGACCGGTTTGGAACTGGACCGGCGGCCCGCGGGCATGAGCCGCAGCGCCGATGCGGTGTTCCTGGTGGCGGATGTCCATGCCGCGAAAGATGGCATGCATGGTTTCCGCGAACATGTGTTCATTCCCTATTTGTCGATCAGCTATGCCCTGACCAAGGACGGTGCGCCCACCTTCAAGAAGGCGGGCTTGCTTTATCCCATCGCCGCCAAAAGCGGGTCGCATTATGCCGCCAGCACCGACATGGCGGGGCCGGGCACATACCATCTGACCTATATCGTTTCACCTCCCAGTTCGCGCGGCATGATGCGCCAGATCGACAAGACGGGCGGCGTGCCGGACTGGTGGAAGCCGATTATCGCTCAATGGACCTTTACCCATACGGGTAACGCCCAATGAGAAAACTGGCGCTGGTGGATGCCGCCGTCGCGGCAATGATTTTGTACGGGTTGTGGTTGGAAAATCCTGTGGCGGGCGGGCCGCGTAACGTTTAAGGCGCGGGAACTTCGGCAAAATAATTTCAAATTGCGCCGATTCTGGAACCGGGTGGTAACGGGTGCCGCGCTAGCCTGTAACCATGACAGACGTGATGCGTAGCGAAACCTGTCCGGATGAGGGCATGCGGGGGCGGTTGTTGGGTACCGCCCAGGCCTTTGTGCTGAACGGGAACCAGGATTTTTCGCTTGCGTCTCTATGCCGTGAAGCCGGCGTAGAAGGTTCCGTCTTTCGCAACCACTTCAGCAGCAAAGCCGAATTGATGGGGGCGCTGATGCGTGACCAAGCCCAGCCCCAAGCCCAGCCCAAGGCTGTTGCTCAGACCATTTCGGAACCTCCCCGTCCAGTCACTGTACTGGAATCCGGGTCAGCCTCTAAGGCGGAGCTTGAGCCGTCTGTTTTCACACCCGACGCATGGCTCGAGCGCCGCCTTAGAGTCTTTGAACGCACCTTGAACGCCTTGGAAGCCAAAGCTGAGACCACGGCCCGCGAACAGGCCCGTGTTATCGCGCAGTTGGAGGAAAGACTGGCGGCGCGGGGCACGATAAGCGAGGGATCACCGGCGGTTGCGCAGGCCGTGATAGTGACGCCGCAATTGCCGCCGTGCGTCCCGCAAACGGCGCATCTCTCGCCGCCGACATTGCCGGCCCAGCCGTCTGCCGCGCCGGTTTGGGCGCCTGATGCCATGCGGCAACCGGACGTCGCCCTGGAAGCGCCAATGGAGGTATCGGGGGAAGTGTCGGTGGAACGGTTGGCGGAAGAGGCGCCCTTGGCGAGCGAACCGCAGCAGCCACAGCTGTTCCGGGACGCATGGCAACAAGAACTGCCTTTGATGCCACCCGCGCAAGACAATAGGGCGCCGGACGCTCCGCCAGATGAGGGGCCCGCGGGGCAGGTCCTGATTTCTGAAGACAGGACTAGCGATGAAGTCTCTTGCGGCGACAGGTCCATACCGCAAGACAAGGCTCAGGCGGAAACCGCCGGCCTGTTGCGAAACACCTATGGCGGCGCCTTCACGACCGTGGAACCGCAGGCGCGTTTGAGCAATGCCGGGCGCGCGCGCTGGCTGGCGGGTGGCGCTTTGTTGTTGGTGGCATTATTCCTTTGCTTGGGGCTTTTCCTGGACCGGCGTTCCGGTCCCACCGCTATCGCGCGTCAGATTGACGGCGTCGCACGTCGGCAAGCAGCCGAGACCATCATGAGCCGTACAAAAGCCTTGGCCGACGCGGGCAACCCCCGCGCCCAGGCACGGCTGGCATTGGCGTATCTGCGCGGGCAGGGCTCCGCGGGAGACGCCAATGCCGCGTATCTTTGGAGTCTGTCGGCGGCGCGGGAAGGCAATCCTGTCGC
>DATEEB010000073.1:0-9527 GCA_035281345.1 Rhizomicrobium sp.
TGTGGTGGCCTGCGTGCTTTTGGGCTATTGCGGCGCGCAGAGCGTGGACGCGTCCAAGTTCGGCATTCCCCTGGTATGGGTAGCCCGCCTGGCCTCGATCTATTACTTCGCCTTCTTCTATCTGATCATGCCCATCATCGGGCTGATCGAGACGCCCAAAAAACTTCCCGCATCCATCGCGCAATCCGTGCTCGGCGATTCCGCCGCCACCCCCGCGAAGTGAGAACAACCATGCGTCTGACCAATCTCCTCCTCGGTTCCTCGCTGGCTCTGACCTTGGGGCTTGCGGCATCCCACGCGGTTGCGGCGGAAGGTTCGGCGACCAAGCGCCTGCATCCCAAGCACGCCGAGTTCGAATTCGAAGGTCCGTTCGGCACCTATGACCGCGGCGCCTTGCAGCGCGGCTTCCAGGTCTACAAGGAAGTCTGCGCCGCTTGCCACGGGCTTGAACATCTGGCGTTCCGCAACCTGGCGCAGCCGGGCGGCCCGGAATTCAGCGAGGCTCAGGCGCGCGCGCTGGCGGCGGCGGTCAAAGTGCCCGCCGAGCCCAACGAAAAGGGTGAAACCACGGACGAAAAGGGCGCGCCTCTGACCCGCCCCGCGGTGCTGTCCGACAAGTTCCCTTCGCCCTATCCCAATGAGAATGCCGCCCGCGCCAACAATAGCGGCGCCTTGCCGCCGGAACTGTCGCTGATCGTGAAAGCGCGCGAGGGCGGGCCGCAATATATCTATTCGCTGCTCACCGGCTTTCATGAAAAGGCGCCGGCCGGCTTCAAGGTGGCGGACGGTAAATATTTCAATCCTTATTATGAGGGCTGGAATATCGCCATGCCGCCGCCCTTGGCCAACAAGGGCGTGACCTATTCCGACGGCACACCGGCCACCATCGAACAGCAGGCCCATGATGTGGTGACCTTCCTGGCTTGGGCGGCTGAGCCCAAGATGGAAGAGCGCAAGCGGATGGGTTTTGCCGTGCTGATCTTCCTGGCGACCTTGGCGGGCCTTTTGTTTGCGGCTTATCGCAAGCTCTGGAAGGACGCCCACTAAGCGCGGTCTTTTTGGCCACTGAGTTCGTCGCGCCATCGCTCGTGTACCTCCTTGTACACGTCGCTCGGCGCTCCTGCTCAGGAACCAAAAATCCTCGCGCTTGGGACTGTCACAGGCCCGAGGCATTGCCCCCCGGACCCCACATGCTAAAAGGGCGCTTTCCTCAAGGAAGCGCCCTTTTTCATGGCCAGAACGGTATTGGGAATTATCGGTGGGTCCGGCGTCTATCAGATCGAGGGGTTGGAAAACGCTACCTGGCAGACGGTCAAAAGCCCCTGGGGTGAACCGTCGGACCAGCTTCTGACCGGAACCTTCGCGGGGGTGGATTTGGTGTTCCTGCCGCGCCATGGCCGTGGCCATGTCCAGACACCCACCTCGATCAATTACCGCGCCAATATCGATGCTTTGAAACGGATCGGCGTCACCGATGTGATTTCGGTGTCGGCCTGCGGTTCGCTGAAGGAGGAATTGCCGCCCGGCACCTTTGTGATGGCGACCCAGTTCATCGACCGCACCTTCGCGCGCGAGAAGAGCTTCTTCGGTCCCGGTTTTGTCGCCCATGTGCCGATGGCGCATCCGGTCTGCCCCAAACTATCGGGGGCGCTGACTCTGGCGGCGCGCGAACAGAAGATCGATCACAGCGAAGGCGGCACTTATATCTGCATGGAGGGTCCGCAATTTTCCACCCGCGCTGAAAGTTTCCTCTATCGCAGCTGGGATTGCAGCGTGATCGGCATGACGGCGATGCCGGAAGCCAAGCTGGCGCGCGAGGCCGAGCTGCCTTACGCCATTGTCGGCATGGTGACCGATTACGACTGCTGGCATGACGATCATGATGCTGTGACCGTGGACGCGGTGATCAAGGTGATGCAGCAGAACGCCGCCAATGCGCGGCGGCTGATTCAGGCGGTTGCGCCAAAATTGGGGCCGCAGCGCATGCCGTGTCCCCTGGGCGTGGAAACCATGCTGGACATGGCGCTGATCACCGCCCCCGACAAGCGCGATCCTGCTCTGGTGGCGAAACTGGATGCGGTGGCCGGCCGCGTATTGAGGAAGGTCTGAGACCATGGACTATAAGGACGCAATCCGCACCATTCCGGACTATCCCAAGCCGGGCATCATGTTCCGCGACATCACCACCCTTTTGGGCAATCCGCGCGCCTTCCGCCGCGCGGTGGACGAGATGGTGCAGCCCTATGCCGGGATGAAGATCGACAAGGTCGCCGGTATGGAAGCGCGCGGCTTTATTCTGGGCGGGGCGGTGGCGCATCAATTGTCGGTCGGCTTCATTCCGGTGCGCAAGAAGGGCAAGCTTCCCCATACCGTGATCGGCGAGGATTACGACCTGGAATATGGCAAGGACCGGGTGGAAATTCACATCGACGCCTTGGAAAAAGGCGAGCACATCTTGCTGGTGGACGATTTGATCGCTACCGGCGGCACGGCTTACGCGGGCATTCGGCTGTTGGAGCGGGCAGGGGCCCATGTGGTCGGCTGTTCTTTTGTGATCGATTTGCCTGAGCTGGGCGGGGCCGACAAGCTGCGCGCCATCGGCAAGCCGGTGACCGCGCTGGTCGCGTTTGAAGGGCATTGAGACTTGAAGCTCTACACCAACGCGGCCTCGCCTTTCGCGCGCAAGTGCCGCGTGATCGCCCATGAACTGGGGCTGAAGCTGGAAGAAATCCGCACCTTGCCGATGCAGGAGCCGGAGTTCCGCAAGATCAACCCGCTGGGAAAAATCCCAGCCCTGATCTTGGACGACGGTTCTGTGCTGATCGATTCCCCCGTGATCTGCGAATATCTCAGCCATGCGGGCGGCGGAAAATTTTTCCCCGCCGACAGCATCTGGAAAGCCGCCACCGGGCGCTGGAAGGCGCTGGGCCTGCAGGCGCTGGGTGATGGGCTGGCCGATGCGGCGGTGGCCTGGATGATCGAGGGCCGTCAGCAGCCGGTGAACGAAACCGCGCGCGCGCGTCACATGGCGGCGGTGCTGGCGGCGATGGATGCGCTGGAGCGGGTCAAATTCGCCCAGGACGTCACCATCGGTGAGATTTCGGTGGCCTGCGCGCTTGGCTATGTCGAGTTCCGCATGCCGGACCTTGATTGGAAGACCTCGCGTCCCAATCTGTCGGCCTGGTACGCGAAATTCTGCGAGTATCCATCCATGAAGGCCACGGCCCCAGCACAGCCATGAAAATTAGCGGTCAGCATTACCGTTCGGTCTGGCCGGTCGGCGAGGATGCTTTCGGCATCATCGACCAGACCAAGCTGCCGCATGAATTCGTCACCTTGACCCTGCGGGATGCCGAAGCGGCGGCCTATGCCATTGTCACCATGCAGACACGCGGCGCGCCCTTGATCGGGGCGGTGGGCGCATACGGCTTGGCGCTGGCGGTGCGCGAGGATGCGTCCGATGAGCATATCCAGAAGATGGTGGAGATGCTGGCCGAAACCCGGCCCACCGCCATCAACTTGAAATGGGCGCTGTGGCGGATGCGCGGCGCGCTACTGAACCAGCCGCGCGACAAGCGCGCCGCCCTGGCCTGGCAGGAAGCCGCCCTAATCGCAGACGAGGATGTGGCGATGAGCCAGGCCATCGGCAAGAACGGTCTGGCGATCATCCGCGACATCGCGGCGAAGAAAAATGGCCAGACCGTCAATATCCTCACCCATTGCAATGCCGGCTGGCTGGCGACGGTGGATTACGGCACCGCGCTGGCGCCGATCTATCTGGCGCATGACGAAGGCATTGCGCTCCATGTCTGGGTGGACGAGACGCGGCCGCGCAACCAGGGCGCTTCACTCACCGCTTTCGAATTGGGCAGCCATGGCGTGGATCACACCATCCTGGCCGACAATGCCGGCGGCCATTACATGCAAGCCGGACAGGTGGATATGGTGATCGTGGGCACCGACCGGGTCACCGCCAATGGCGATGTCGCCAACAAGATCGGTACGTATTTGAAGGCGCTGGCGGCACAGGACAACAATGTCCCCTTTTATGTCGCGCTGCCCAGTTCCACCATCGACTGGACATTGGAATCGGGGCGCGACATTCCCATCGAGGAACGCTCCCAAGACGAAGTGCTGAAAATGGCGGGCCGCCTTCCCGATGGTTCCGTGACAGTGGTGGAAATCGCTGCCCCCGGCTCGGGCGCGGCCAATCCCGGTTTCGATGTCACCCCGGCGCGGCTGGTCACCGGCTTCATCACCGAACGCGGCACTTGCGCCGCCACCCCCGAAGGCTTACGCAGCCTTTTTCCCAAGTAAGAGCCTCCCATGCAGTCCAAATGGTCCGATGCCGAAGCGCAGGATTTTGTCTCCCGCTATGCCCCAAAAGGCATCAATGCGGACCTGGCGGTACGCACTTACACCACGCGCCTGTTGGGCAGCGATCCCAAGATGGTGCTGCATGGCGGCGGCAATACCTCTGTCAAAACCACGGTGAAGGATCAGTTGGGCGAGGATGTGGAGGTGATCTGCATCAAGGGCTCTGGCTGGGACATGGGCGTGATCGAGCCCGCCGGCTTGCCGGCGGTGCGGCTGGAACCGCTGCGTAAGCTGCGCAAGCTGGACAAATTGTCTGACGAAGACATGGTCAATTATCAGCGCATCAATCTGCTGGATTCCACCGCACCCAACCCTTCCGTCGAAACCCTGCTGCACGCCTTCCTGCCGCACAAATTCGTCGACCATGTTCATTCCACCGCCGTGCTGGCTCTGACCGATCAGCCCGACAACAAGGCGCTGGTCGAGGAGGTCTATGGCACCAGAGTTGCCTATGTGCCCTACACCATTCCCGGCTTCGCGCTGGCCAAGGCGGTGGCCGATGTGTTCGACCAAAATCCCAAGGTCGAAGGACTGGTGCTGCTCCAGCACGGCATCTTCACTGTTGGCGACAGCGCGCGGCAGGCCTATGAGCGGATGATCGAATTCGTCACCATGGCGGAGGAGCGGCTCATCCGTCAGCGCAAGTCATTGGCCCAGGCCAAGCTGCCGTCCAACATTGCCTCGGTGGCGGAAATCGCGCCCATCTTGCGCGGCGCCGTGGTGATCGAAAAGAACGCGATGGCCGGAACCGCCAAGCGCCAGTTGCTGGATTTTCGCACCAACGCGCAGATTCTCAACTATGTGAACGGCGCGGAATTGGCGCGCTACAGTCAGGTGGGCGTGGTGACGCCCGATCACACCATTCGCACCAAGAATTGGCCGGTGATCGTGCCGGCGCCGGAAAGCGGCAAGCTGGAGCAATGGGCAAAAGACGTGCAGGAAGCCGTCGCCGCCTATGTCGCGCGCTATCACCGCTATTTCGAAGACAACAACGCCAAGAGCGCGGTGAAGAAAAAGGAACTGGATCCCTTGCCGCGCGTGATCCTGGTGCCGGGCGTCGGCATGTTCGGGGTTGGCGGCAGCGCCAAGGACGCGGCCATCGCCGCCGACATCGCCGAGAACGCCATTGCCGTGATCACCGATGCGGAAGCCATGGGCGAATATCGCAGCATCAGCGAGTTCGACATGTTCGAAGTGGAATATTGGTCGCTGGAACAGGCCAAGCTGGGCAAAGCATCCGAAAAATCCCTGGCCCGTCAGGTGGCGGTGATCACCGGCGGCGGCTCCGGCATCGGGGCGGCGACGGCGCGTGCCATGGCGAAAGAGGGTGCGGAAGTCGCCATCCTGGACCGCGATCTGAATGCCGCCAAAGCGGTGGCCAAAAAGATCGGCGGCAAGGCGCTGGCGTGCGACGTTACCGATCCCCAAAGCGTGCGCGCGGCCTTCGATGCCGTGGTGTCGGCTTTTGGCGGAGTGGATATTCTGGTGTCCAATGCCGGTGCGGCTTGGCAAGGCACCATCGGCAAGGTGGATGACGAAACCCTGCGCAAAAGTTTTGAGTTGAACTTCTGGGCGCATCAGGCGGTGGCGCAGCACGCCACGCGTATCATGCAGGTGCAGGGAACCTTTGGCTGCCTGCTGTTCAACACCTCCAAGCAGGCGGTCAATCCGGGCAAGGATTTCGGGCCTTATGGCCTGCCCAAGGCGGCCACCCTGTTTCTGGTCAAACAGTACGCCCTGGACCATGGCAAGGATGGCATCCGCGCCAATGCGGTCAATGCCGACCGCATCCGTTCCGGCCTCTTGACCGATGAGATGGTGGCGGCGCGTTCCAAGGCACGCGGGCTTTCCGAGTCCGATTATATGGCCGGCAATCTCTTAAAGCGCGAAGTGACGGCGGAGGACGTGGCCGATGCCTTTGTCTATCTCGCAACTGCATCCAAAACCACGGCGGCGGTGGTGACGGTGGACGGCGGCAATATCGAAGCCAGCCTGCGCTGACGCCTCTTATGGTGTCTTGCGCCCGGCACCGGATGCGCTAGGCTCCCGCCCATAAATATCACAAATGGGCCGGCGGGCCCGCCGGGGAGCGAAATAATGCGTCTGCATCATGCTGTTTTTACCATGCTTGCCATTGCCGTCAGCGCGGGACTGGTTCAGGCCCAACCCGTGGCGATGCCGCCGCCGCACGATCCCAACAATTTCCCCACTGTCTATCGTGTCGATGAAGGCTGGGGGAAATTGCCCAATGGCCGCAAATGGGGCGGCATTTCCGCGGTGGATATCGACAATGACGGCAAGAGTGTATGGGTGTTTGACCGCTGCGAGAGCATCGATGGCGGATGCGCCACCTCCACCCTTCCGCCGGTTATACAGTTGGGGCCCGATGGCCAGGTGGTCCGCAGCTGGGGATCCGGCCAGTTCCGCTATCCCCATGGGATCTTCGTGGATGCCAAAAACAATATCTGGACGGCGGAAGGCAAGGCGAATGACGGGCGCAGCGCCCAGATCGTGCGCAAATGGACCCGCGACGGCAAGCTTTTGATGACGCTGGGCACGCTGGGCGTGCGCGGCCGGTCAACCAGCCTGTTCGACGGCGTGTCGGATGTGCTGGTGGCGCCCAACGGCAACATTTTTGTCGCCGATGGCCATGATGCCACCACCAATGCCCGCATCATGAAGTACGATGCCAACGGCAAGTTCATCAAGACGTGGGGCAAGCTGGGCAGTGGGCCGGGCGAATTCAGCTCGCCCCATGGCTTGGCGATGGATAAGCAGGGACGGCTCTATGTTGCCGACCGCACCAACAACCGCATCCAGATTTTCGATCAGGAAGGCAAGTTCCTGGCGCAATGGCGTCAGTTCGGGCGGCCCAGCGGCGTGTTCATCAAAGGCGACATGATCTATGTCGCCGATTCGCAGTCCAATCCCAGCGTCAATCCCGGAATCAATCCCGGATTCAAGCACGGCATCCGCTGGGGCAAGATCAGCGACGGCAAGGTGCTGGGCTTCATTCCCTGGCCCGAATACAACACCATCGAGACGGTGGCGGTGGACGCCCAAGACAATATCTATGCCGGCTTCACCAATGTCCCGAATTTCCGGAGGTTCGTGAAGGACTGACACGCGCAGCGTGTCATCCCCGGCGAGCATCGCATCGCGATGCGAGGGAGGGGGATCCAGGTATCAAACACCCTTATAGGTATCTGGTACCTGGGTCCCCTTCCCCTCGCGCAGCAGTGCTGCGCTCGGCCGGGGATGACATTGAGGACGTGTCAATTATTAAACCTAAAATGCATCACGTCGCCGTCGGCGACGACGTAATCTTTTCCTTCCAGCCGGAATTTGCCCGCCTCGCGCGCGCCCGCTTCGCCTTTGCCCGCGACATAGTCGGCATAGGCGATGGTCTCGGCGCGGATATAGCCTTGCTCGAAATCGGTATGGATCACGCCCGCGGCCTGCGGGCCCTTTGAGCCCTTGGTCACGGTCCAGGCGCGGGCTTCCTTGGGTCCCACGGTGAAGAAGGTGAGCAAGCCCAACAGGTCGTAACCGGCGCGGATCAGGCGGTTGAGGCCCGGTTCCTCCAGCCCGATGCTGGAGAGGAAATCGCCGCGTTCCGCATTGGGCAACTGCGCGATCTCTTCTTCCACCTTGGCGGAGATCACCACACTGCGGGCGCCTTCACTCTTGGCCATGGCTTCGACCTTGGCGGAAATGGCATTGCCGGTTCCGGCGGCGGCTTCTTCGACATTGCAAACATAAAGGACCGGCTTGGCGGTCATCAGGCCGAGCTGGGAATAGGGGCCGCGTTCCTCGGGCGACAGATCGGCGCGGCGCGCGGGCTTGCCTTCGCGCAGCAGCGTCACCGCCTTCATCATCAGAGCCAGCGCTTCCTTGGCTTCCTTCTCGCCGCTATTGGCCTTCTTCTCCAGCGGCTTGATGCGCTTTTCCAGGCTTTCCAGATCGGCCAGCATCAACTCGGTTTCCACTGTTTCGGCGTCGGAAATCGGATCGATCTTGCCTTCGACATGGGTGATGTCGTCATCGACAAAACAGCGCAGCACATGCGCCACCGCATCGACTTCGCGGATATTGGCCAGGAACTGGTTGCCCAAGCCTTCGCCCTTGGACGCGCCGCGCACCAGACCGGCAATGTCCACAAAGGTGATGCGGGTGGGGATAATCTCCTGCGATCCGGCGATTTTCGCCAGGGTTTCAAGCCGCGGATCGGGTACCGCCACGTCACCCACATTGGGCTCGATGGTGCAAAAGGGATAGTTGGCCGCCTGCGCCGCGGCCGTCTGGGTGAGGGCATTGAACAGAGTGGACTTGCCGACATTGGGCAGGCCCACGATTCCACATTTGAAACCCATTTCCTTAGAGCCTCGTCATGGCCGGCCAGCAAGGCCGCTCTTGCGGCCGCAGCGCGAGCCGGCCATCCATTACGCTGTCGGAGATAAACGAATCGAACCTGATTGCAACCTTCACGATTCTTTCGCTTTTGGTTTTGGTGGCGGCTTTATCAGCAACGCAACCTTGCTCATGAATCCGGCATCGTCATCCTTGGCCAGCAAGGGCGCCGCTTCCACCATGGCCATCACCAAGGGCTTCAGCCAGGCGATATCGTCCTTGCTGAAATTCTGCAGCACATGGTTGCTGACTTGATGTTTTTCGCCGGGATGGCCGACGCCTAGTCTTACGCGGCGATAGTCCGGGCCCAAGGTGGCGGTAATGGACCGCAGGCCGTTCTGTCCGGCATCGCCGCCGCCGGTCTTCACCTTGAGTTTGCCGGCGGCCAGATCGATCTCGTCATGGATCACGACCAGCGCCTCCAGCGGCAGCTTGAAGAAGCGCAATGCCGGGCCGACGCAATCGCCGCTGAGGTTCATGAAGGTTTGCGGCTTGAGCAGATAAGTCTTGCGCCCCGCCAGCGCGCCTTCCGACAAAAGCCCGTCGAACTTCGCTTTCCAGGGACCGAACTTGTAATGGGCATGCAGTTCGTCCGCGACAATGAAACCGGCATTGTGCCGGTTCTTGGCATATTGCGAACCAGGATTGCCCAAGCCGGCGATAAGAAGCGGCGTCTCCATGCCGCCCCCTTTGGCGCTGGATTACTTCTTGGCCGGCGCGGCGGCGGGCTTGGCGCCAGC
>DATEEB010000074.1:0-5059 GCA_035281345.1 Rhizomicrobium sp.
AAAGGCAGGGGGCAACGATCCGCTGCTGTTTGTGGAAAGCATTCCGGTGGCGGAAACGCGTTCTTATGTGAAGCGGCTGATGCTGTATCACTGGCTCTATCGCCGCCGCTTCGGCCAGGACGCGCAAAGCCTGCAGGAAACAGCCAGCGGCGGGTGGCCCATCTATCGCCCTGGCATGCCGGTCGAGACTTCGGCTTACGGCCTGAGGATCAGCGGCAATTAGAGTCTTTTTGGATTGAAATGAACCTTTATGCTCACCATGGGCGGGCCCCCCGGCCCGCGCGAAGCGCGGCCGGAGGACAAGCTTCACGACCCGCCCATTCAGGGCAACAAATACCGTGTTTGCGGCTCTGGATGGCGCGCATACGCTGTCGCTATGCGCCGGAGGCCGGCCATGGTGAGGATGAGGGCTGCATCCGGATCATCTCAATCCAAAACGGCTCTAAAAATTGGCCAACAGCCGCGACGGCACCCGCAACGTATGCAGCAGCGTCAGCACCAAGCCGCGCAACGCACTCTTGGGCGGACGCGCGGCATTGACGGCGCGGGACCGCAAGGAAACCAGCCGCCGCCGTCCGATGCGGCGCACCATGTCGGCATCTTCCATATCCGTCAGGGCGCGATAGCCCCCGACCTTCTGGTACAAGCGCTTAGGGATCAGCAATCCCTGATCGCCATAGGGCAGCGCGAATAGCGAGGTGCGCAAACTGGCCTTGGCCTCTGCGCGGCGGGCTTCGCCGCCGAAATCCTCCAGCGCAAAACGGAAGACCGCCGCCCGGGGCCGCTCCATCAAGGCCTGATCTATGAAAGATTCCGCTTCCAACTCCCAGCCCGGCTCCAGCGCGGTTTGGGGATGCAGGAATAGCAGCCAGTCGCTCTTGGCCATGGCCGCACCTTCGGCAAGCTGGCTTCCCCGCCCCTTGCGGGCATGCACGATATGGGCGCCTGCGGCGTCGGCGATCGCCAAGGTGCCGTCGGCGGACCCGCAATCGCTGACAATCACTTCACGTACCACCCCGCGCACCGCCGCCGGGATCAGGCTGTCGAAGCAACGGGGTAGCAGGCGCTCGGCATTGAGCGTGGGGATAACAACACTGATCATGCCGCCATAATGGCGCGGACCGGGGCCGCACGCAAAAGCTTTGAGACCACGGTCCTGGGGCCTTGCTGCCCCCCCTGGCAACCCCTGGCAGCCCCATCAAACGCCAGTAGCATCCGCCCGCCCCAAAGGCAGCTTCCACCGATCGTCTAAGGACTGATAGGCTTTGAAATGAAATCAGGTCTCGCGGCGGAAATAACCGTCAATCTCATGATTTCGTGTCATTTCACCGCCAAATTGTCGGGGTGCTATAGCCTATTGCAGCTTCAGGTCGGAGGGTCCTATGGCGCGCGTTAGCCGGATTGCCGCATCGGCAAGTCTGATGCTCTTGAAGAGTGTTGCGGATGGGCTCACGCCCGGCGACCGCAGCTATCTTGCCCGCCAACTCATGCGTGATCGGTTCGGCCCGAAGACCAGGGCGTTGGGCGATCTGTTCAACAAATCAATCCACGCATGGAAGAACAAGCAGTATCGCGTCAGGGAAAATGGCGAGGGCGAATTGCTGCGGCGGCTCGCGCCATTCAACCCCGAAATCCTTTTCGACGTCGGCGCGAATGTCGGTCATTGGACAAATGCCGCGTGCATGCATTTGTCCGATACGCGCGTCCATGCATTCGAGATCGCGCCGCCAACAGCCGAGAGTTTTGCCGTAAACACTGCGCAATTCTCCCATCGCGTCCAACTTAACACGGTTGGCCTTGGGAATTCGGAAGGCGAGATAACCCTGTTCTTCACGCCCGAAAGCAACACCGCCACCACCACCGTGGAAGGCGTCGCGGAGATCAGCGCGCAAGACCATGGGATTCATACAATTGAAAAGCTGAAAGCCAAGATCACGACCGGCGATCAATATATGCGCGCGCACGGGGTCTCCCACATCGACTTCCTGAAAATCGATGTGGAGGGCGCCGAATGGGATGTTCTGCAGGGTTTTTCTGGTGCCTTCGCGGATCGGAAGATTGACATGGTCCAGTTTGAATATGGCCCACTCAGCCTTAAAACGCGTGTCTTGCTGGAAGACTTCTGGAAATTCTTCGATCAGAATGGCTTTGAGGTCGGCAAGCTGTATCCGGAGGGCGTCGCCTTCAAGCATTTCGAGTATAGCGATGAAGATTTTGTCGGGCCCAATTTCGTCGCGGTTCACAAATCGCGCCGCGATCTGATCGAACATTTGCGCTGCGAAGTCCTTTAAGCGCGGACGCGCCGTGCTCCGGCATCCTTCCCCGCTGGCCGGCATGGATTCGCGCCGATGGAAGCGGAATCGAGGGAAGTCAACTTTGTACTTGTTTTGTTCTTATTTGGGCTTATAGTCCCAAATATGACAATCGTCCTGAGCGCCACTATCCGGCCTGAGGTCCTGCGCGGCAGAGGCGCCGTCTCCAATGCCGTGGGGCGTTATGAGAAACAGACCAGGGTCTTGCTGGACGATGGGTGGGACGATGGCTGGCGCAGCGAGGATGACGCCCCGCCCCCTATCCGCACCGAAGTGATCCATGACGCCACCCGCAGCATCATCGCCCGCAACAAATCGCCCGACATTTCCTTCGACCAGTCGATCAATCCCTATCGCGGCTGCGAGCATGGCTGCATCTATTGCTTCGCCCGCCCCACCCACGCCTATCTGGGCATGTCGCCGGGCGTGGACTTCGAAAGCCGGCTGTTCGCCAAGCCCAATGCCGCCGAACTCTTGGCCAAGGAATTGAGCGCGCCCGGCTATGTGCCCAAAGTGATCGCCATGGGCACCAACACCGATCCCTATCAGCCCCTGGAAAAAAAGATGCGCATTACGCGCTCCATCCTGGAAGTGCTGCGCGATTTCCGCCATCCCGTCGCCATTGTCACCAAGTCGCCGCTGATCCTGCGCGATCTGGATATTCTGTCCGAGATGGCGTCCATGGGCTTGGCCAAGGCGGCGATTTCCATCACCACGCTGGACCGCAAGCTCGCCCGCATGATGGAGCCGCGCGCCGGGACCCCGGCGCGCCGCCTGCAGGCCATTCAAGGCCTTGCCGATGCGGGCGTGCCCGCCGGCGTGATGTTCGCCCCCGCCATTCCCGCACTCAACGATTGCGAAATGGAAGCGGTGCTGAGCGCCGCCGCCGGTTACGGCGCGCGCTCGGCTGGTTATGTGCTGCTGCGCTTGCCGCTGGAGATCAAAGACCTGTTCCGCGAATGGCTGGACGTCCATGTGCCGAACCGCGCCAAGCATGTGATGGCGCTGGTGCGTTCCATGCGCGGCGGCAAGGATTATGACGCCAACTGGAACAGCCGCATGAAAGGCACCGGACCTTATGCCGAGGTGATGGCGCGCCGGTTCCATATGGCGGTGAAGCGGCTGGGGCTGAACCAGCCCGCCGCGCCCCTGGCCGTCCACAGGTTCAAGCGCCCTGCCCAGCTGGGAGACCAGCTCGCTCTTTTCTAAATGCGGCATCCTTCCTAAAAGAAGGCATGCCGCATTACATCTATGAGTCCCGCCTGCTCAAGACCATGCCCGGTCCCATTTGCGGCGTGGACGAAGCCGGGCGCGGACCCTTGGCGGGCCCGGTGGTGGCGGCGGCGGTGATCCTGGACCGCGCCCGCATCCCCAAGGACCTCAACGACTCCAAGAAGCTGGATGAAGAAACCCGCGAAACGCTTTTCTCCCGCATTATGGACATGGCCGCGGCGGTGGGTGTCGGCCAGGCCAGCGTGGAGGAGATCGATCTGGTGAATATCCGCCAGGCCACCCATCTGGCGATGGCGCGCGCGGTGCGCTCGCTGCAAATCGCGGCGGCGTTCGCGCTGGTGGACGGTAACGACGCCCCTGCACTGCCCTGCAAATGCGACACGCTGGTGAGGGGCGATGGGCGCAGCGTTTCCATCGCGGCGGCCTCGATCGTCGCCAAGGTGACACGCGACCGTTTGATGCGGCGCCTGCATGACGAGCATCCCGGCTATAATTGGCGCAGCAACAAGGGCTATGGCACCCCGGATCATTATTCCGGCCTGAAGCGGCATGGCGTCACGGCGCATCATCGCAGGAGCTTTGCCCCGATCTCGCTCATTCTGCGCGGCATGGAGCCGATGGCGGAGATGGCGGAATAAACCATGTTTCGATTTTTTGCCCGATATGTCCGCCCTTCCCCGCCCACGACCCGTCCCCGATCAAGGGTTGGGCAAAGATCGCGGCTTTGGCGCGGCGTGGATTTGGCCTAGGATCAAAACCCCGGCCCAAGGCGCGTAAGGACGGTTATGCCTTCCAGCAAATCACCGATTCGATCCCGCATGCGCTGCCCCAAATGCGGCAGTCCGCTTTTTTATATAAGCGCGGGCTTTTTCTTTTTCATACGCAAGAAAAAGCGCAGATGCCTGGCACCGGATTGCGGCTATGAGGATCCCGGCCGCTTCAAAATTGTAATGCGCTAATTGCAGGCGATCACGCGGCCTTCCGGATCGAACCGCGCGAGGCTGTGGCTGGCGCAGGTGACGGTCTTGCCCGAACCGTCGGTCAAGGCCAGACCCATGCTGCCATAGTCGTCCAGGATACAGGACACGATGCGGCCATTGGGGTAGAACATGGCGCCCTCCCCGCCCGCGCATTTCACCACCGAACTGGCGCGTTGAATGCGGGACATCGGAACCCCAGGCCCCACCAGACTGAAACTTTGTCCATAGCCGCCGTTGGCCCGGGCCAGGATACAGCTTTCGCGATTTCCCCGCACCCCGCCCCGTTCGCACCGCGCATTGCGGGTGGCCAGATCGGCATTGGCGGAATCGCTGCCCGAGCCATTTTGCTGCCCCACCACAGCGGTGGAAAAATTGCTGGTCACCACCGGCACGAAAGCCTGGCCGCCCAGACAGGCGGTGCGCGCCTTCACGCAGCGGTCATAGAAGGGCTTCCAATTTTTGCTGCCATCCACCGTGGCCATGCAGCGGTCCCAGGATGCCTGGCACATGGCCTGTTTGGGATCGGCCGGCTGG
>DATEEB010000075.1:0-4800 GCA_035281345.1 Rhizomicrobium sp.
GCCGAAACCGATCATGAAGTCGAACAGGCGCAGCGGCTGCGTTATGCCGTCTTCTATGAAGAGATGAGCGCCATCCCTTCGCCCCAGATGCGCGAAATGCGCCGCGACTTCGACAAGTATGACGATGTCTGCGACCACCTCTTGGTGGTGGACCGAGATGCCCATGACGAGGACGGTCAGCCGCTGGTGGTGGGCACCTACCGCCTGACGCGCGAACAAGACGCGATGCGGGCCGGGGGCTTCTATACCACCAGCGAATACAATCTCAGCGCCATGCTGAACGGCATGCCGGCCAGCACCAAATATCTGGAGCTGGGTCGCTCCTGTGTGTTGAAAAGCTATCGCTCGCGCCCCGGCACCATGCAGCTTTTGTGGAAGGGGCTGATGGCCTATGTCGCGCGCTTCGACATCGACATGATGTTCGGCTGCGCCTCCTTGCCGGGCACCAATGTCGCTGAGATGGCGCTGCCGCTTTCCTATCTGCATCATTTCCATGCCATGCCCGAACATTTGCGGGTGCGCGCCCAGCCCGAGCTGTTCGTGGACATGAACCGCATGGCTATGGACCAGATCGACGCCCGCGAGGGCCTTCGCAGCCTGCCGCCACTGCTGAAGGGCTATGTGCGCGCGGGCTGCTGCATCGGCGAGGGCGCGGTGGTGGATCGCCAATTCGGCACCACCGATGTGTTCATCTACTTCCCGGTCTCGGGCCTGGATCCGCGCTACAAGAGCCGGTTTGGGCTGGTGAGATGACCGCACGCTAAAGCGTGCTGTCATCCCGTGAGCTTCGGCGCCCGCAGGGCGTGAGCATGTCCAGTGGACATGCGAAAGATGCGAACGCCGCGAGCTTGGGCGAGCGGCAGGCGCGGCGGGGAAATAGGCACCATTCCAATAATCAGGCAAGATCAAACAGTAGCACTTCGCTGGGCTCTTTGGAGCGCACTGTGATCTGGGCTTGATCGGTGATGGCGGCGGCGTCGCCGGCTTTCAGCGTCTCTCCATTCACTCTGACTTCGCCCTTGGCCACTTGCAGCCAAGCCTTGCGGCCCTGCGCCAGGGGATGGATGGCTTCGACGTCCGCGTCCAGCTTGGCGGCCCAGATTTCGGCGTCCTGCACCAGCCGCACTTCGTTTTCGCGCGGCTCCGGCGCGGCGATGCGGGCAAAGTGATTGTGCACGCTTTGCGGATCGATCTTCTTTTGCTCATAGCCCGGCGCGATCCCGCGCTTGGAGGGCATGATCCAAATCTGCAGCAGATGACAGGTTTGGGTGGCGCTGGCGTTGAATTCCGCATGGACGATGCCGGAACCGGCGCTCATGCGCTGAATCTCGCCGGGGCGGATGGTGCCGCCACCGCCGGTGGAATCCTTGTGCGCGATGGCCCCCTCCAGGATGTACGTGACGATTTCCATGTCGCGATGGGGATGGGGCGGAAAGCCCGCGCCGCCTTTGATCCAATCCTCATTGATGACCCGCAGCGGTCCGAAATTCTCATTGGCCGGATCGTAATAATCGCCAAACGAGAAGGAATGGCGGGATTCCAGCCAATCTATCTTGTTGGTGCCCCGTTCTTCCGACCGCCGAACAGTGATCATTTGCGTTTTCTTTCAATGGCATCCCAGACCAGGCCCGCGATATCGGCGCCGCCGAAGCGCTTGACCTCATGGATGCCGGTCGGAGAGGTAACGTTGATCTCGGTCATATAGTCGCCGATCACGTCGATGCCAGTGAAGATCAGCCCCCGTTTTTTCAACGCCGGCCCGATGGCGGCGCATATCGCCGCCTCGCGCGGCGTCAGCGCGGCGGCTTCAGGCCGCCCCCCCACATGCATGTTGGAGCGCGCTTCGCCAGCCGCCGGCACCCGGTTTATGGCGCCGGCAAATTCCCCGTCCACCAGGATGATGCGCTTGTCGCCGCCGCGAACCTCGGGCAGGTAGCGCTGCACGATCACCGGCTCGCGATAGAATAGCGTGAACATCTCCATCAAGGCGCCGAAATTTTCATCATCCGGCTTGAGCCGAAACACGCCCGCGCCGCCATTGCCGTAGAGCGGCTTTAGGATGATGTCCTGGTGTTCCTGGCGGAAGGCGCGGATTTCGCGCAGGTCCGAGGTGATCAGCGTGGGTGGAATAAAGTCGGAAAATTCCGTGACAAACAGCTTTTCCGGTGCGTTGCGCACCTCCATCGGATCGTTCACCACCAAGGTTTTGGGATGGATGCGCTCCAGGATATGGGTGGCGGTGATATAGGCCATGTCGAAGGGCGGGTCCTGGCGCATCAAGACCACGTCGGCCGCGGACAGGTCATAGACAAAGCCCTCGCCCAGCGCGAAATGGTCGCCTTTGACGGCGCGCACATTCAAGGGGCGCACATGGGCGCTCACCTTGCCGTCGCGGAAAGAAAGATCGCGCGGACCGTAATACAAAAGGCCATGGCCGCGATTTTGCGCTTCCAAAGCCAGTGCGAAGGTGGAATCGCCGCCGATGTCGATCTTCTCGATCGGGTCCATTTGGATCGCAACGGTCAGCGCCATGAAAGCCTCTTAAAAATCCGCCCGCCACACATCCCGGTGATGCACGGGAAGGCCGCGTGGCGCGATGGCGATAATATCAAAACGGCAGCCGCGGCGGGACAAATGCGGGCGGCTTGCGAGATATAGGGAGGCGGCGCGGGCAATGCGAGTCTGTTGCGCCGGGCCCACCGATTGGGCCGCGATAAGCGCCAAACTGCGCGCTTTGACCTCGATAAAACACACCGGTCCAAAGGGTGCGGCGGCAACAAGATCGATTTCTCCAGCCCGGGTCTTCAGCCGGCGCGCCAGAATGCGATAGCCCTTCAGCCTGAGCCAGAACGCCGCCCAATCCTCACCGCGATGGCCGCGCCGTTCCGCGATCTGGCGCTCAGCCTTCATCTTTCAATTCCAAAGCGCGAGCATAGATTTTTTTGCGTGAGCCGTCGGTCAGGTTTGCGATCATGTCGGCCGCCGCCTTGACCGGCATGAAAGCCAGCGCCGCTTTCAGCGCCGAGTCGATTTTGGTCCTATCGGTTGTCGTTTCGGCGGCGCCCCCGACCAAAAGCGTGACTTCGCCTTTAGGGGCGCCCGCCTTGGCATAATGCGCCGCCAAGGCGCACAAACTGCCGCGGCGCACTTCTTCGTGCAGCTTGGTGAGCTCGCGCGCCACCGCTGCCGGGCGATCACCCCAGCTTTCCGCCATGGCGGCCAGAGATTCCGCAAGCCGCTGCGCCGATTCAAAAAAGATCAGGGTGGCGCGGACGCCGCCCAATTCCGCCAAGGCGCTTTTGCGTTCCCCCGCTTTGGCGGGAAGAAATCCCGCGAACAAAAAACGGTCGGACGGCAATCCGCTCAGAGTCAGTCCCGCCAGAACCGCCGACGGGCCAGGCACCGCGATGACAGGGGCACCGGCGCCAACCGCTTCGCGCACCAGCTTGAAGCCCGGATCGGACACAAGCGGCGTACCCGCATCCGAAACCAGCACCACGATTTCGCCCCGTTCCAGCCGCGCCAGAATCTTGGGCCGCATCTGCTGGCCGTTATGGTCGTTATAGGCCATCAAGGGCTTGGAGATGCCGTGAATGGCCAAAAGCTTGGCGGTAACGCGGGTATCCTCGGCGGCGATCACGTCGCAAGCCTTCAGGATGTGGAGCGCCCGCAGCGAAATATCGCGGGCATTGCCGATGGGCGTGGCCAGGATATAAAGCCCCGCCGCCAAATCGCCGCGATCCGGCGATACCAAGGCGGGCGATTGTCCCGCCTCCTCTAAAGGCTTAGCTTCCAAAGGCTTACGTTCGCGCGTCAAAGGATTTGCCGATGCCGGTTTCTGTGCGTTCCGTTACCCGCTTTTGTGCCATTGCCGCGTTGATTGCGATAGCGGCCTGTACGCCGCGCCGCGAGGGTCCACCCGCCCCGCCGGTGGCGGCCGCCCCCCAAGAACCGGCCGCATCCAACCCCCTGGACCGTGACTTGCCCAGCTATATGCGCCTGCCGGGCATGGCGGCCGACACGGTGCCGGTCAGGGTTGGGATTATTCTTCCCTTTTCCAGCAGCGCGGCGCCAACCCGGGCGCTGGCCGCTGCGATGCTGAAGGCGGCGCAACTCGCCATGTTCGATTCCGGCAACAGCAACATTCTTTTGATGACCGCCGATGAGGGCAATGGCGGCGCATCGGCGGCCAGTGCCGCCCAGCAGCTTTTGGCGCAAGGCGCCGAGATTATCGTCGGTCCCTTGTTCGGTCCTTCGGTGGCGGCGGTGGCGCCCATCGCCCGCGACCGCGCCGTGCCGGTGCTGGCCTTCTCGACCGAAAAAAGTGTCGCGGGCAACGGGGCTTATCTTTTGAGTTTTCTGCCTCAGAACGAAGTGCGCCGGGTGATCGGTTATGCCGCGGCCAAGGGCCATCGTCAGTTCGCCGCCCTGGCGCCGCAAACCGCTTATGGCGATGTCGCCAAGGACGCCTTCACCGAAGCGGTTGCGGCGGCGAAGGGCACAGTGGTGAGCGTGGAGCGCTATGCGCCCAATGCGGCCGCGGTTGCCGGTCCGGCCAGCGCCGTGGCGAAAAGCGGCGCCGATGCGGTCTTGATCGCGCAAGGCGGCGTGATCCTGCGCGCCATCGCGCCGACCTTGTCGCTGGACGGCGCCGCCCGGGACAAGGTGAAGCTGCTGGGTACGGGCCTGTGGAATGACGACGCCTCGCTGACGCGGGAAGCCGCCCTATATGGCAGCTGGTATGCCGCGCCCGCGCCCAATGCCGATACCGAATTCGTCGCCAAATACCGGGCCGCTTTC
>DATEEB010000076.1:0-5900 GCA_035281345.1 Rhizomicrobium sp.
GTGACGGGCTATTCGCGCACCGGCGTGGAGGAGCGGTTTTCCGAAATTCCCATTGTGCAAAAGCCGGTAACGTCAGAGGCCTTGACGCAAGCGCTTTACGCCAAATTCGGCCGCCAAGCCGCGTAAAATTCAGATCGGGCGCTGGACAGAGCCGCCGGACGGTTTTGGTTGAATCATGGCGGACAATATTTTTCAGCGTTTCTTGGACAATGTCGCCGATCCGGACAGGGCCTTCCTGCTGGGGCCAGTGCCGGTCAGCTTCCGGGATAGTTTTGCCGCCGCCGGCCGTCTGGCGCAGGTCTTGGTCCGTCACGGCGTGGCGCCCGGCGACCGCGTCGCGGTCCAGGTCGAAAAAAGCCCGCAAGCGCTGTTTCTTTATCTGGCTTGCTTGTGTGTGGGCGCAGTCTATCTGCCGCTCAATACCGGATACACGCCCCATGAGTTGACGTATTTTGTCGGCGATGCCGAGCCGCGGCTGCTTGTCTGTGCGGAGAAAAACCAAGCCAAGATCGCGGCCGTTTTGCCCGATACCAAACTTCTGACGTTAAGCGATGACGGATGGTCCGGCTCGCTGGCCGATCAAGCATCGTCGGCGCCGCCGGATTTTCGCGATGCGCCCATCTCCGCAAGCGATCTGGCGTCCATTCTTTACACCTCCGGCACTACCGGCCGGTCGAAGGGCGCCATGCTGACCCATGGCAATCTGATCTCCAACGCCGAAAGCCTGAAGGAGATTTGGCGCTTTACCGGCCGCGATGTGCTGCTGCACGCCCTGCCGCTGTTCCATATCCACGGACTGTTCGTGGCGTGCAATGTCAGTCTGATTTCCGGCGCCAGCATGCTGTTGCTGCCGAAATTCGACCTGGATGCGATCTTTGCGGCTCTGCCGGATGCCAGCGTGATGATGGGCGTGCCCACTTTTTATACCCGCATGTTGCAGGACGCGCGCTTGAACCGCGACAGCACCCGTTATATGCGGCTGTTTGTGTCGGGTTCGGCGCCGCTGCTTGCCGACACCCACCGGCAATGGCAGGAGCGCACCGGTCACGCCATCCTGGAACGCTATGGCATGACCGAAACCAATATGAACACCTCCAATCCCTATGAGGGTGCGCGCGTGCCTGGATCGGTCGGTCTGCCTTTGCCCAATGTCGAGGTGCGTATCGCCGATAAGGAGGGTAACGTTCTGCCGCAAGGTGAAATCGGCATGATCGAGGTCAAGGGTCCCAATGTCTTTCAGGGCTATTGGCGCATGCCGGACAAGACGGCGGCCGAGTTTCGCCCCGACGGATATTTCAAAACCGGCGATTTGGGCCGGTTCGACGCCAAAGGCTATCTTTTTATTGTCGGCCGCGACAAGGATCTGATCATCAGCGGCGGCCTCAACATATATCCTAAGGAGATTGAGACCCTGCTGGACGAACTACCGGGCGTGGAGGAATCCGCCGTGGTCGGCTTGCCGCACAGGGATTTCGGCGAAGGTGTCACCGCCTTCCTTGTGAAGACGTCCGGCGCGGTGCTGAGCGAAGCGGATGTGATCGCGTCCCTGGAAGATAGATTAGCGCGCTTCAAGCAACCCAAGCGGGTGATCTTTGTGGATCAATTGCCGCGCAACACCATGGGCAAGGTGCAGAAAAGCCTGATGCGTGAGACTTACAAGCATCTTTACGGCTAGAGCGTGATCCGATTTCAAGAAACCGGATCACGCTTCAGTCCGTCAGCCGGACATCCAATAGCCGCTCGTCGCTGCGGCCGCGGTCATCCACCGCGCGCAGGCGGTAAATGGCCGCCGAGGGCGGTTGCCAGAACAACACCTCGCCCGGTTTGCCGTTGCCGAGAAAAACGTCATTGGCAAACCAATAGAGACCGCGCACATCGGCATCGGTGACGGCGTTGAGGGCGATGGTTTGACGGTCGCGCTGCTTCAGCCGCAGGACATAGCTGGCGCCACGCAAAGGCGAGGTGATTTGCGGCGGGCTGCCATCCGGCATGCCGGCATTGACGCAACCGGTATTCTGCGGCGGCTTGCGCCGGGGTATGCCTGCCTTGGCGAACACCTGCAGCAGGTCCGACGGCCAGAATTCGTACAGTTCCTGATGTACGCGCTTGCCGGAATAGGGCGGGCAGGCGGGACGGCCATTGGCGTCATCGATTATCACGGGCCGGTGTACGCTGCTGACCCGGATCGGCGACTTGCCCGGAATGAACCAGCTGCGTCCTCTTTGCGGACACCACTGGTTGGGCAGATCGCCACTGGCCAGGCAGATTTCCACCCGTTTCAAATTTGCGGGCGCTTTGCGGGCCGGTTGCGGTGTATCCGGATGTTCGGCCAGAACACCGTCGATGATCTGGAAGAACAGGGGCGCGGCGGTATCGGCGCCGACAAAAGCGGGATTGCCCGAGCCGTCGAAATTGCCGACCCAGACGATCAGGACATAGGGGCCGAAGACGCCGGCGGTCCAGGCATCGCGGAAGGCCCAACTGGTGCCGGTCTTCCAATAGACCGGCCTATGCGCCGGCTGTGCCCCGGTGGTCTCGTCGGGACGCCCGTGCTGGCGCAAGATATCCATCGCCATGTAGCTGGCTTCGGCGCTGATCAGACGCGTGCCCGCGGCCCGCGCATCGCTGTCCCGCAGGCGCAGCGGCTTTAGAAGCCCGCCATTGGCCAGCATGGCGTAAAGTCCCGCCATCTCTTGCATGCTGACTTCACCGCCGCCCAACACCAGCGCCAGGCCGTAATGCTCTGCGCTGGCCATCGGGCCGATGCCGGCATTTTGCAGGAATTCATAAAGATCGGGAGCTTGAAGCTGGGAGGCAATCCACACCGCCGGGATGTTGCGGCTGCGGTTCAGGGCGTCGGTGGCGGTGATCGGTCCTAAAAACTGGCCGTCGAAATTCTCCGGCGTATAGGGACCAAAGGATGTCGGCACATCGCGCAGCACAGTTTGGGGATGCAAAATGCCCTGATCGAAGCCCAGCGCATAAATGAAGGGTTTGAGGGTGGAACCGGGCGAACGGCGCGCCAGGGTGCCGTTGACCTGTCCCGACAGGCTGCGGTCGAAATAGTCCGCCGATCCCACCAGCGCCTTGATGCCCATGTCACGCGTGTCCACCAGGATGGCCGATGCGTTGGCTATGCCGGTGGCGTTGTTGCGCGCGATATAGCGGGCGATCTGCCGTTCCAATATGTGCTGCAGACTAAGGTCCAGGGTAGAAACTTCCCGCGCATCGCCGCCGCCTGCGGCGCGCCGGGCCTGCAGTAGCTGTTCCACCGCATGCGGCGCCTCGAACGGCAGGCGCGCCAGGGGCCGGATGGTCAGCGGCAACGCGAATAATGGTTGCAGCGTCCTATCTTGGGGATGGTTTTGCAGCCAACGGCGATAGAGGCGGTCGCGCGATGCGGTGAGATTGCGGTTGACGATGCCGGCGGTGCCGGGACCCTTGCGAATGCGGCGAGCCGGGTCCTGCGGCAAAACCGCAAGCGCCAAAGCCTCGGGCAAAGGCAGTTTGTCCACCGGGCGGTCGAAATAGGCGAGGGCGGCCGCGCCCGCGCCTTCCACATTATGACCGTAAGGCGCGTAGTTAAGATAAGCCTCCAGAATGTCGTGCTTGGAGTAGAACAGTTCCAGTTGAACGGCGCGCCCGATCTGTTCCAATTTACCCAGCGGCGTGCGGGTGTTCAGCGGCCATAACAGCCGCACCAATTGCATGGTGATGGTGGAGCCACCCTGGCGGCTACCCTGGCGCACATAGGTGACCCAGGCGCCGCGCAACAGGCCGAAAGGATTGAATCCGGGATGCCACCAGTACCAATTGTCTTCCTGCAGCAGCACGGCGTCCACCAATTGCGGCGACATCCGGTCCAGCGGCACCCAAAGCCGATAGCGTTCGTCGCTGGCCAGCACCAGGCGCAACAGCCTGCCGCGATCGTCATAAACCGCGACGGATGACGGCTTCCAACCTTGCAACGGCGGATGCGGCCACAGGCGCATACCAATCAGAAACGACAGGATCAGTCCGAAGGCGACCAGCCAAAAACGCCGCCGCCGCACCAAGGCGCTGACCATGCGCAGAGGGCTTGTGCGCATATCAGGGCACGGGGCGGACCGTCAGCACGGTGCCGCCCGGCGCGCGCGCCTGGACGCGCCGGTCATACATGGATTCGCCATAGGCGGGCGGGGCGATGAACCTACCGCTGCTGACGGCTTTGATGCGATAGACATATTCCTGCACGCTGGGCGAGGCATAGCCATAGACCACCACCCGGTCCTCCCGGACATCGGTGTAGTTGGGGCTCCAGGTGGAATTGGTCAAGCGGATGGTGGGCAGCGCCGCTTGGACTTGGCACTCCTCGCACGCCTGTTCTT
Organism: Rhizomicrobium sp.; assembly: GCA_035281345.1. Lineage (GTDB taxonomy): Bacteria > Pseudomonadota > Alphaproteobacteria > Micropepsales > Micropepsaceae > Rhizomicrobium. The sequence goes on from DATEEB010000076.1 coordinate 4,368, forward strand.
CCGTATTGGCGTTGGGCGGCGGCGCAAGCGAGAAGACCGGATCGAACCCGCCCGGCAGCAGATCGACGATGGCGATATTGCCTTGACCCTTGCTGCCGGTGGCGCGGATTTTCACATGCACTTCGATCTCGTCGCCAATCTTGACATTGCCGAGCGTCTTGCCGCCCGTGGCGGTATAGTCGCGGGTAATTTCCAGCCCGTTCTTGATCGCGGTCGAAGGGATGTCGCGATCATAACCCGACTGGTTCACCACCGCCCAAGCGTTCAGACTGCTGGCATTGCTGAAGCGCAAGCCCGTGGCCGAACCGCTCCAGCTTCCCATCTGCATCAGCTTGTTCTGAAGCGTGGCGATGGACTTGCTGTTGGCGCCCTGAATTTCCTCGATGCCCAGCCGGTCCACGGAAAGGACATTGTTGGAGGCATGGGCATCCAGCGCCAGCAAGGTCATGCCCGCCGACAGGGTGTTGAACCAGCCATTTTCCAGTTGCCGCGAGATGTTCTCCATGGCGCGCGGCGACAGGGTCTTGGCGCGGTCGGGAAAATGCCGGGTGATCAGATACAGGACGGTGGAATCGTGGGTCAGCGGGTCCAGATAATAGTCATAGAAATACGTCTCCCCGCTATTGCTGGCGGTGCGGGCGGCGCGTTCCAGCTCTTTTTGCGGACCGGACATCAATGCGTCCGCTTGCTTGTCCTGCCGGAGCATTTTGTAGGACGCCGCCAGCCAAGCCGCGGCCAGGTCGTTCTTCCAGCTGGTGGGATAGGCGTCTTGCAGGCGCTTCTGCACCGCCGCCAGGGAATTGGTGGTGACGTTGCCCTGACGGGTCAAAAGATAGACCGCATAGGCCCGCTGGCGCAGTTGGGGCATGGAACCGGTGTCTTCCTCGCGCGCCATCTGCTGCAGATAGGCGTTGCCGGCGCTGATCGTCTCGCGCGGCACCGCTGTGCCGCGGTCGCGCGCTTCCAGCAGAAAATGCATGGCATAGACCGAAACAAAAGGCTCCGATTCCGGCGTTGCGCTCCACAGCCCGAAGCCGCCTTGCGCATTCTGGCGCGTGCGCAGGATGTCTATCGAGGCAATCAGCGGGTCCTTGTCGGGTTCGGTTTGCGGCAGGACGCGGCCGATGGTGGGCGCGGCCGACCATTTGGACGCCACCAGCCGGGGTATGGCCATGCTGACAATCTGCTCGCTGCAATAATTGTCGTACTTTGCCAGCCAGGCGCTGAGTCCTTCCGACAGGACCAGCGGCACGGTGGAGATGCTGGCGCGGCGCTGGCTTTCGGGATCGTACATTTTGCGCAAACTCAGCACCGGTTTCTTGCTGTTGGCGGCGACGCGCAGAATCTCGGTCTGGGTGCGATAGGCCGCGGCCGGACGGATGGAGACATCCACCGCGCGGGACGCGGACTTGCCGCCATAGCCGGCTGTGAAGGCCAGATGGCCCGATCCCAACGCGGTTGTGGCGCGCACCCGGAACGTCACCACGCCTTCATGGGCGGGCGCCAAGCTCAGACTTTGGATGGCCCCGCCCA
>DATEEB010000077.1:0-3961 GCA_035281345.1 Rhizomicrobium sp.
GCCGCGGGAGAGTAGAGCGCTGCCAGGTCTGCCAAGGACAGAAGTCAACCCTTTGTGCGCGTCCGCGCACGGGGAGAGAACCCGCCCGAACAATTCAAAAAAGCCCCGCGAGAGAAATCTCGTGGGGCTTTTTGTTTTGCGTGCTCGCACATCTGGGGTGATGATAGAAACAGCGGGCACCCTGGCCCAACTTAGTCGTTCAAGGCCTGGCGGGTTAGCTCTTTGGCGATGAAGCCGCTGACCGGATAGACCCGGCTGCCAAAGCTGCCGGAGGGGATGTGCCACACCCGAACCAGGCTCCAGTCATTGTTGCGGCTGACGTCCAGGACCGGGGTGGCGTGGTCGATCTCACCCTTATTCTGCCAATTGGCCTGATCCACAATGATCTGCCGCGGGCTGACGATATGGGTCACCACCGCGACATGGCCGCGCTTCAGCCGCTTGGAGCCGGAAAACACCATCACCGCGTCTTCCACCGGATGCGACAGGCGGGTGTAGAGGTTGCGGGCTTTTTTCCACCAATGCTTGGCGTCGCCAAACACCGCCAGGCCGGAACGCATGCGGGCATACTCTACGCAAAACAGCTTGCGCAGCGGAATTTCCACACGTGGCTTGGGCCTGGCCGGCAGGCTGGGCGGGTGAATCTCTAGAGGGAGCGGGGAAAGCTCAAGCGTGGCAGGTGCGAGAATTTGCTGGGGATCGGTGGGATTGTTGACCTGATCGGGGCCAAATCCCAGATAGCTGGCCACGTCCTGGCCGAGTTCGGCTGCCGGGCGGTTGGGAGCCGCCTGGGCGGGCATGACCAACAACTGCGCCACAATGGTGGCGGCTGCAGCCAGGTGCAGGCAGTGATGTTTCAGCAAAGAGAGCCCCAACCCTTATTCTGTCTTGTTTTGTCCCTGTCCGGTTTTCGCCGGTGGCGGCCTGAACCGGCATTCGCCGCCCGGCCTGGGCGAACTAAACCAAGATCAGGACCTGTCACAAAGACGTATCATTGCCACGGAGGCGTGATATTTCAGTCTCTATAAGTCATTGAAATAGCTTCAATTTTTCCAAATTGTGGCAACGCGGCATCACGGATCTGTGACCGATTGCGACGGGCCATGCCGCAAAATACGTCATGCCAAAAAAAGACCCGGCATGGGAAATGCCGGGTCTTTTGTCTGGAAAACGGATGAACCGCTATTTCGCGCCGCTCACGATCGCCAAGGATTTTTCGACATGCTGGTCGGGGGACAAGCCGTCGAGTTTGGACGACAGAGTCGCCAGGACCTTGCCATCCTTGCCGATCACATAGGTGACGCGCTCAATGATGGCGTGGGTGAGATCGTTCAGCTTGTTGTCCTTGGCGCCAGGCTTTGGCTGGTTGACGGCCAGATTGTAGGAGGCCGCGATCTTGGTGTCCGCGTCCGAAGCGACGGGAAATTTCCCGGCGCAGAAGGCCGGATCGGCGGAGAATTTGTGCAGCCGCTCCAGGCTGTCGGCCGAGACCCCCAAGATGGAAGCGCCCGCGGCGGCGAATTTCTCGGACTGTTCGGCAAAGGTATGGGCTTCCAAGTCGCAGCCGCCGGTAAAGGCGGAAGGATAGAAATAGACCACCACCGGGCCCTTCTTGAGCGCATCCTTGAGCTTGAAGGTGAAATCCTTGCCGCCCAGAGAGCCGGGGGCGGTGAAGTCGGGAGCGGTGTCTCCGGGTTTCAGCGCGGCAAAAGCAGGGCTGGCGCAGAACGCGGCCAAAAAGCCGATCAGAATCTGTTTTTTCATGGGGCGTCCTCAAGAGGGGCGCCTGCACGCTAGCACGCGCCCCGGCCTGGGTTAAAGTGGAGCGGAATCGGGCCTCAGGCCCTTCTTTTTGTGGTGCCGGAATGTCTGTTCAAGCGCTGGAACACGTCACCATCCGTTGTACGCACCGCCAACGCACCCGCGACTTTTATGTCGAGCTGATGGGGCTGACCGAAGGCGAACGGCCCAATTTTCCCTTTCGCGGGCATTGGCTCTATTTGGGCGGAGTTCCCGTCATTCATCTGGTCGAGGCGGCCGACAATGGCGGCGCCTGGGGGCGGGATGTCGTTTTGCCCGATCCCGATCGCGGCACCGGCGCCTTCGATCATGTTGCCTTTCAGGGCGATGATTTCGATGCCATGCGCGACAAGCTCAGCGCAGCGGGGGTGAGCTTTCGCGAACGAGTGGTGCCGGGTGGGCGGCTGAAGCAGTTGTTCGTGCCCGATCCCGAAGGCGTGCTGGTGGAGATCAATTTCCGCAAGGATTGAACTTAGTCGTCGTCGGGTCCGCGCCGCCTGATATCGGTGTAGGGCGTGCCGTCCTTGCGGGTATACATAGCGGTTCCGCCCATTTGGAACGCCATGTCGATGTCGGAATATTCTCCGCCATCGGTGGCCAAGCGCGTACCGATTTCCAACAACAGGGCGTCGGTATTGCTGCGGTTCTGTAGATGATGGCCGTCTTTGTCGCCCGCCTTGAAACCGGCGCAGTCGCCGGCTTTCAGAATTTCTTCGCCGGAATCGGTGACCAGAACCACTTCGCCGGAAATGACATAAACAAACTCGTCCTGCTCGGTGTGCCAATGGCGCTGGCTGGACCAAACGCCCGGCTCGAGCCGCAGCAGATTGATACCGAATTGGGTGAGGCCCGCCGCATCCCCCAGTTTGCGGCGCTCCCGTGCCCGGCAGGGCTGGTCATAGGGCGGTGGATAAAACGTGCCGACTTGCGCGGGAATATCCTTGGGATCGATGCGTTTAGCCATGAGCGTTCCCCAACAGAAAAGTGCACAAACCTAATACGAGTTCTCTCTCTATGGCTATCGTGTTTCGGCAAATCAGCCGCGCGCGGGACGCGGACGGTCAAGTCTGCCGCATAAAACTGCGCATGGTTTGGCCCGGAAGAGTCTGGAAAGTCACAGGCCTTGGGGCGCCGGCATCGGCCGCGATGAAAAGAAAATGGTCGCCTTCCAGTTCGTATATTGCAGCCAAAGTCTTCCCTGCATCGATACCTATGCTATCGGTCCAATCGATCGTCTTGGGTGTGCAGGACGCGTCCAGTGCAAACGTCCCTTCCAGCAGTAGCCGTCCGGTACTATCGCGCACAGAAAAGTGATTGCCGCGAAAGGTGGTCAGCGATCCTGACGGGTCACCATAGGCGTCAGGGACGTCCGCATTGCCGTCTTCCTCAAACGCTACTTGTTTCCAAGTGCCCTGAAGTGCCGCCAAATCCAGTTCTGACGCCGATGCGGGCAAGTCAGTCCTTGGCCCGCTCGACGTAAGCGCCGTCCGCGGTCATCACCACCACGCGGGTGCCGACGGTGATGTGGGTGGGCACCATGGTCTTGACGCCATTGGACAGCATCGCCGGCTTGAACGAGCCCGAAGCGGTCTGGCCCTTCACCACCGGCTCGGTGTCCACGATTTCAAAGGTGGCGCGCTGGGGGATTTCGATGGAGATGGCATTGCCTTCGAACAGTTGCAGTTGCACGTCCATATTCTCGGTCAGATAGGGGGCGGCATCGCCCACCACGTCGGCGCCGACATGCAATTGGTCGAAGGTCTGCGGCTGCATGAACACATACTGTTCGCCGTCCTGATACAGATAGTTGAAGGTCTGGTGCTCGACAAAGGCTTTTTCCACGCTGTCGGTGGTGCGCAGCCGCTCCACGGTCTTCACCCCGTCGCTGATGCGGCGCATTTCCAGATGGGTGACGGGCGTGCCTTTGCCGGGGTGGATATTCTCGGCGGTGATGACCAGATAGAGCTTGCCCTCCTTCTCCAGGACATTGCCTTTGCGCACGGAGCTGGCGATAACCGAAACCACGGGAAACCTCTCAAATCGGCGGATTTGCGGGGGTCTTTAGCAGGGAGGCTAGGTCCGCGCAAATGGCTTGGTGGGATGCCCAAAACCATGCCGACCGGCGTCCTTTGCTGCTGACGCGGGGACGGTTAAAGACCGC
>DATEEB010000078.1:0-2907 GCA_035281345.1 Rhizomicrobium sp.
CCTTCTGCCGCCCATAGCCTTTGACCTCAGTCACCGTCATGCCCTGAACGCCGAGCGCCGAAAGAGACTCGCGCACTTCATCGAGCTTGAAGGGTTTGATGATCGCCGTAATAAGCTTCATCTGCCGTCCTTCCGTGTTATAGCCAGCGCCGGACGAAGGCCCGGCTTTAACGATTTATCAAGAACTGGGCCAGTTCTTGGGCGCCTTGGTAATGGCTTGTTTTAAAATGATTTTTGGCGAAAAGTGCATTGGCGGTGACTCAAAAACAGGCAGGATGTATTGCCTTGAAATTGTGCAAAATCGAGTTTTTGCATAGAAAATAGGCAGAAGGACGAAGCTTTTGAAACATGCCGATGTCTTGATCAGTGGGGGGGGGATGGTGGGCCTGCCCTTGGGTTTGGCTTTGGCGCAGGGCGGGTTCAAGACGGTGATCGTTGACGCCGCGCCGCCCGCCAAAATTCTGGATCCCAATTTCGATGGCCGGGTCTCGGCGCTGGCCTATGCCAGTGTGCGGATGCTGACGGCTTTGGGGGTCTGGGAATTGCTTGCGCCCCATGCCCAGCCGATTCGCGAAATTCTGGTGACCGACGGGCAGATGGGAAAACCGCCTTCGCCCTTTTCGCTCCATTTCGATGCCCAGGAAGTCGGCGCCGACAGTCTTGGCCATATTGCCGAAAACCGTCACATCCGCGCCGCCCTTTATCAGGCGGTGAACGCCTCCCCCAATCTGGAGTTGCTGGCGCCCGACGTCGTGACATCGCTGAACATAGAGCCTGCGGGCGCGGTGGCGCGGCTGGCCAATGGCGAAGAAATTTCCACGCCCTTGGTGATTGCCGCCGATGGCCGGGAGTCGCCGCTGCGCGGCCAGATGAGTGTGCAGATTGTCGGCTGGTCCTATCCCCAGACCGGCATTGTGGCCACGGTGGAACATGAGAGGCCGCACAATGGCGTGGCTTATGAGCATTTCCTCCCCTCAGGTCCGTTTGCGATATTGCCGATGACCGGAAACAGGTCGTCGCTGGTGTGGACGGAAGACAAGCACAAGGCACCGGCGCTGCTGGCCTTGGACGAAGCCGGATTCAATACCGAGCTGGCCCAGCGCTTCGGCGGCCATCTGGGCAAAACAAAATCCGCGGGCCCGCGCTGGTCGTATCCTCTGTCGTTCCATCTGGCGCGTGATTTCGTGAAGCCGCGTTTTGCTTTGGCTGGCGATTGCGCTCATGGCATCCATCCCATCGCCGGGCAGGGATTGAATCTGGGATTGAAGGATGCCGCCGCGCTGGCCGAAGTGTTGCTGGACGCGGCGCGGCTTGGCCGCGATATCGGAGTGCTGGATACGCTCAAGCGCTATGAACGCTGGCGGCGGTTCGATTCCTTTGCGCTGGCGGCCTCCACCGATGCGCTGAACCGTCTCTTTTCCAATGACATCGCACCGCTGCGGCATCTGCGCGATCTGGGGCTTGGCATTGTGGACGCAATCGGCCCGGCGCGGCGCTTCTTCATGCGCCATGCCGGGGGCGATATCGGGAAGCTACCTAGGTTGATGAAAGGCGAAGCGGCCTAGTGGACGGTCCGCTTCCAGCGCGATGACGCGCGTTCGCGCGCCGACATGCGGCCGCGTTCCGGCGCGCCGGCCAGAGCCGCGGGTAGCTCGTCATAAAAGCGCCGCGCCACAATGCCCACACGTTGGGCCCGCATGTCTTCGGCCTCCTCGCGGGTGGCAAAGACTTGGGCTTCAAACAGATAGTGGGTGACCTGGCCAGTTTTGATCTCTTGTACGTCTTCGACCTGCTCATTCGCCACGTCCAAGGCATGGCGGAAATGGGCATTGGCGTCGGCCTTGTCGCGCTCCTGCTGGGCGATGCGCGCGATATTGGCCTGATCGAAGCGCTTCAGCCGGGGCAGGCCGAAACGGTAAAAGCCGATACAGGCCAGAACGAACGCGCAGGCCCACAAAACGTTTTCCATTCACCCCCCTCTGTCGCAACTCGGGTTTGCGAAGACGCAAACACCTCGTTGCGGCATCTCCCCCCTCAGGGGCTTCGCCAGAGGGGGGAGGGATTTCGTCATTGCGTCAATCCGTGAATGCCGTGACCGCGTTTGAGATAGTCCTCGCTCTGCATTTCGGCAAGGCGTGAGGCGGTGCGGCGGAAAGCGTCAGATGCAATTCCCGCCTCATAAAGCCGGTCGGGCGGTGCGGCGGCCGAGCAGATCACCTTCACGCCTTCGTCATACAAGGTGTCGATCAACAGCGTGAAGCGCCGCGCCACATTGTGCATGTTGTCGGTCATCACCGGAATATGGTCGATCAGCATTGTGTGGAATTCCTGTGCTATCGCCAGATAGTCCGCCGCCGCCAGCGGACGGTCGCACAATTCCTCAAAGGAAAAGCGCGCCACGCCGCGCCCCGTTTGCGGCACGATGACCGAACGGCCCAGCACCGCCAGCGTCTTCGGCTTTCCGCGCTTGCCATCGGTCAGCCGGGTCCAAGCCGCGTCCATCGCGGCGTCGGCTTCCGCGCCCAGGGGTGTCAGATAGACCTTCAGCCCGGCAATGCGCTGCAGCCGGTAATCGGTAGGGCCATTCAGCTCTACGACCTCCAGCCGTTGCTTGATTTGGGCTATGAAGGGCAAAAATAGCTGGCGGTTCAACCCGCCCTCATAGAGCCGGTCGGGCGGGGTATTGCTGGTGGCGACAATGATGACGCCTTCCGCGAACAATTGCTCGAACAGCCGTCCCAGAATCATGGCGTCGGCCACGTCCGTAACCTGGAATTCGTCAAAGCAAAGCAGCCGCGCCTCTTGGGCAATGGCGGTGGCGATCACCGGAATGGGATCGCCGCTGTCGGCCTTTTGCCGCTGGGCGTGAATCTTGGCATGCACATCCACCATGAAGCGGTTGAAATG
>DATEEB010000079.1:0-7788 GCA_035281345.1 Rhizomicrobium sp.
ACAAGGTCCAGATGGTGGCTGCGGCCTTTCCCATCGCCCGGTTCGCGCCCGCCGACCCATCCAAGATCGTGCTGACCGGCAATCCCTTGCGCCCCGAAGTCGAAGCGCTATGGGCGGCGCCCTATTGCATGCCGCAAACCGATGGGCCGCTTCGCCTGTTGGTATTCGGCGGCAGCCAGGGCGCGCGCGTCATGAGCCAGATCGTGCCCGCTGCCCTGACCCGTTTGCCGCATGATATGAAGAAACGGTTGTCGGTGGTGCAGCAATGCCGCCCGGAAGACATGGAGACGGTGCGCGAGATCTATGGCAATGCCGAAATCCGCGCCGAGCTGCAAAGTTTTTTCCCGGATCTGCCCAAACGCATGGCGCAAAGTCATTTGGTGATCGCCCGCTCCGGCGCCGGCACCGTGGCCGAACTGATGGCGATCGGCCGCCCCGCCATCCTGGTGCCGCTGCCCGGCGCGCTGGACGACAATCAAACCCCCAATGCCGATATTTTGGCGCGCGCTGGGGCCGGATGGCGTGTGGCCCAGGCCGATCTAACCCCGGATTCGTTGGCCCAAATGCTGATGCGGATTTTTGCCGATCCGGTGGACTTGGCCCGGCGCGCTGTCGCCGCCCACGCTCTGGCCACGCCCCAGGCGGCGGAGAAATTGGCCGATGCGGTGGAAAATCTTGCCCGCGTTTCTTCCGAGAAGAGAGCCGCCTGATGGCCATACCTGTCACTACCCGTGTTCCCCTGGATATTGGCGCCATCCATTTCATCGGTATTGGCGGCATCGGCATGAGCGGCATCGCCGAGATCATGCACAATCTTGGCTACAAGGTGCAGGGCAGCGACGCGGCCGAGAATGCCAACGTCAAACGGCTGCGCGGCATGGGGATCACCGTGCATGTCGGGCACAATGCCGACAATCTGAAAGACGCCCATGCCGTGGTTTATTCCTCGGCGGTAAAACCCGGCAATGTCGAGTTCGACGCCGCCCGCGCCTTGTTGTTGCCGTTGGTGCGCCGCGCCGAAATGCTGGCCGAGATCATGCGGCTAAGATCCTGTATCGCCATCGCGGGCACCAACGGCAAAACCACCACCACGACCATGGTTGCCGCGTTGCTCGACGCCGGCGGCATGGATCCCACCGTGGTCAATGGCGGCATCATCAACGCCTATGGCACCAATGCGCGTCTGGGCGCGGGCGAATGGGTGGTGGTGGAGGCCGACGAAAGCGACGGCACCTTCCTGCGTCTGCCTGCTACGGTCGCGGTCGTCACCAACGAAGACCCCGACCATCTGGATTTCTACGGCACCTTCGACAATATGCGCGACGCTTTTCAGCGCTTTGTCGAGAATGTGCCGTTCTACGGCTTCGCGGTTCTGTGCATCGACCATCCCGAAGTGCAGGCGATGGTGGGCCGCATCACCGACCGGCGCATGATCACCTATGGTTTCAGCCCCCAGGCCGATGCCAGGGCGGTGAATGTGAGCTTTTCGGAAGGCACCTCGCATTTCGACTGCGTCTTCACCGACCGCCGCAAGAACAGCGAGGAACGGCTGGAGGGCATGCGCCTTCCCATGCCCGGCGAACACAATGTGCAAAACGCGATGGCCGCCATCGTGGTGGCGCGTCAACTGGGCGTGCCCGATGCCGTGATCAAAAAGGGCTTGGCGGAATTTCGCGGCGTGGGCCGCCGCTTCACCAAGCTGGGCGAGGTGGGCGGCGCCGCCATTATCGACGACTACGCCCACAATCCTTTCAAGATCGCCGCCGCCGTGCGGGCCGCGCGCCAGGCTTATAAGGGGCCTATCGTGGCGGTGGTGCAGCCGCATCGCTACACAAGGCTGCGCGACACGTTCGAACAGTTCGCCACCTGCCTCAACGATGCCGACGTCGCCATTATCGCGCCGGTTTATGCTGCGGGCGAGAAGCCCATCGAAGGTATCGACCGTGACAGCTATGCCGAAGCCCTGCGGGCGCATGGCCACCGCAATGTCATTACCATAGACGGTGAAGACGATCTGGCTGCCGCCGTGGCGCCTTATGTGAAGCCGGGCGCCGCCATCATCGGCACCGGCGCGGGTTCGATCACCCAATGGATGCATAACCTTCCCAATAAGCTGGAAGGCCTGACGTGATGATGACCGCAACTCATGGAAGTGGGCCCTGCGACATGCTTCCGCCGGTGCGCGGCTCGATCACACGGGACGCGCCGCTGAAGGATTTGGTATGGTTTCGCGCCGGTGGCTCTGCGGAGATTTTGTTCCGGCCCGCCGATGTGGAGGATCTGGCGTCTTTCCTCGCTGCGAGGCCGGCAAGTTTGCGGGTCTGCGTGATCGGGGTGGGCTCCAATCTTTTGGTGCGTGACGGCGGCATCCCCGGGGCGGTCGTCCGGCTGTCTTCTGCTTTCGGCAAAATCACCTGTGAAGGCACGCGGGTGCGCGCCGGCGCCGCCGCCTTGGATGGCGCGGTGGCGCGTGCCGCCGCCGATGCCGGGATCGCGGGTTTGGAGTTCTTGCGCGGCGTGCCCGGCACCATTGGCGGGGCGCTCAGGATGAATGCCGGCTGCTATGGCAGCGAGATCAAGGACGTCTTTGTCGAAGCCGTCGCGATGGACGCAAAAGGCAATAAAATAAGGCTTTCCGCGGCGGATATGGGCTTTGAGTACCGCAAGGCCAAAGGCGCTGGAGAAGATCTGATTTTCGTCGAGGCGGTGCTGGAAGGACGCAAGGACGATCCCGCCGCGATCCGCGCCCGCATGGAAGAACTTTCCGCCAACCGCGAAGCCAGCCAGCCGATCAAATCCAAGACCGGCGGCTCGACCTTTAAAAACCCGCCCGGCCACAAAGCCTGGCAGTTGATCGATCAGGCCGGCTGCCGGGGCCTGATGATCGGCGCCGCCCAGGTCAGCGAAAAGCATACCAACTTCCTGATCAATACCGGCGATGCCACGGCCGCCGACCTGGAAGCCTTGGGCGAGGAAGTGCGCAAACGTGTCCAGGACAAATCTGGCGTGACCCTGGAATGGGAAATCAAGCGGGTGGGGATCGCATGACCGCTTTCCGCAGGATTGCCGTGCTGATGGGTGGAAAGTCCGCCGAACGGGAAGTCTCTTTTTCCTCCGGCCGTGGCGTGATGAAGGCGCTGCGCGAGGAAGGTTTTGACCCGGTGGAAATCGATCCCGGCGGCAATCCCGGCCAGCAATTGTTCGAAGCGGGGCCGGACGCGGTATTCAATGCCTTGCACGGACGCTTCGGCGAAGACGGCACGGTGCAAGGCCTGTTGGAGTTGATGCGCATTCCCTACACCCATTCCGGTGTGCTGGCCTCGGCGCTCGCCATGCACAAGGAACGCACCAAGGATGTCTATCGCGCCGCCGGGCTGCCGGTGGTCAAATCCATCGTCGCCGACCGCCGCGCGGTGGCGAACGCGCATCTGATGGAACCACCCTATGTCATCAAGCCGGTGAATGAGGGCTCGTCGGTGGGCATCTACATCATCCGCAAGGGCGACAACCGCCCCCCCGCCGAACTGGGCAGCGATAAATGGAATCTTTCCAATGAGATGATGGTGGAAGAATTTGTGCCGGGGCGCGAATTGACGGTCTCGGTCATGGGCGACCGCGCTTTGGGGGTGACCGAAATCACCACCAACTTGGCATTTTACGACTATGAAGCCAAATATGCGCCGGGCGGCTCCAAGCATATTCTGCCGGCGCAGATTCCCGCCAAAACCGCCCAGGAAGCGATGGAATTGGCGGTTGCGGCCCATAACGTCCTGGGCTGCCGGGGAGTCACGCGCACCGATTTCCGCTATGACGATACGGGGCCCAAGCCGCGCATGATTCTGTTGGAGACCAATACCCAGCCCGGCATGACGCCGACTTCGCTAGTCCCGGAGCAGGCTGCTCATATCGGCATGTCCTATGCAAAATTGTGCCGCTGGATCGTGGAGGATGCGTCATGCGATCGCTAAATGTGGAGCGCAAGAGCCGCGGCAAGACGCGCGCGCAAGCGCTGCGCTCCGGCGCCCGGGGAGGGCGTGAAATGCCGGCGGTGCAGCCGGGCAGCGCCCGCCGCGGCGCGGACGCGGGCTTGATCACGCGGCTCAAGGCGCGGTTCTCGCTGTTTGTGGCCCGCCCGATGATGGCGCTATGCGGATTGTTGCTCTTGTTGGTGCTGGTGGCCGCGCTTTTCGCCAGCGGCGTCATTGGGCGCAGCGTTCACGCCGTGGGGCAAGCCATCGACACAGGCGTCGCCGATGCCGGCTTCGGCATTTCCGAAATCCATATCACCGGCAACCGCCGCACGCCCTATCGCCAGGTTCTGGAAGTTTTGGGCATGAAGCCGGGCCAATCTATCTTCAGCGCCGACTTGTGGAGCGCGCGCGCGCGCCTGTCCCGTTTGGAATGGGTTGCGTCCGCCGAAATCCACCGCCGCTATCCCGATGCCATCTTTGTCAACCTGGTCGAAAAACGCCCCTTTGCCCTGTGGCAGGCGCCTGCCGATACCAAAGGCGAAGCGCCCATCTTTGTCGTGGAACGCAACGGCAAGCCGATCACCGGACAGGATCTGGAAAAGTTCCGCCGTCTGCCCAAGCTGGTGGGGGCAGGGGCGCCGGAGGCCGCCGCCGATCTGGTGGACGCGGTGCAAGCCCATCGCGCCACTGCCGCCCGTATCGCCGCTTATGCCCGCCAGTCGCAGCGCCGCTGGAACCTGATCCTGGACGACGGGGTGGTGGTGCAACTGCCAGAAGAGGATTGGCGCAAGCAATTGGATGTGCTGGAACGGCTGATCATCGACAAGGGCGTTCTGGAGCGGGATATCGTGCAAATCGATCTGCGCTCGCCCACCCATTATTTTTTCCTTCTGAAAAGCGGCGAGAAGAAGGATGCTGTGCGGGGCAAGGAAACGTGATGGGTGAATCCCTGCGCTTGCGCGTGAACAATGAGATTCCCGCCTACCGCACCGGCCTGGTGTCGGCGCTGGATGTGGGCACCTCCAAGATCGTTTGCGTCATCGGCCAGGCCGAGTCCGGTACGCTCAAGGTTCTTGGCAGCGCCCTTCGAGAATCCTCGGGCCTCAAGGCCGGTACCATCATCAGCCTGGAACAGGCCGAAGAATCCATCCGCGATTGCGTGGCGGCGGCCGAGAATATGGCCGATGCGCGCATCCAGAACGTGCTGATCGGAGTCAATTGCGGCCAGCCTGTCAGTGTCACCAGCCGCACCGTGATGTCGCTGGATGGCGCGCTGGTGTCGGACGACCATTTGCGCGCGCTCTTGGCCGATGGCCGGGCCCGCGCCAAGCTGGAAGGCCATGAGATCATCCAGTCCGCGCCCACCGCCTATGTGGTGGACGAGGCGCGGGGCGTGCAAAATCCCTCCGGCATGTTCTGTCAGCGGATCGGCGTTGCCATGCATGCCGTGGCGGTCAAGCCATCGCCCTTGCAAAATCTCAAGCTGGCGGTGGAGCGCTGCCACTTGAATGTCATCGGCACCCAGTTCGGCGCTTATGCCAGCGGTCTTGCCACCTTGACCGAAGACGAAAAACAAGTCGGCGCCACGGTGATCGACATGGGCGGCGGCACCACCTCCATCGCCGTGTTTTTGGAAGGCCATCTGGTGCATGTCGATGTGGTGCCGGTTGGCGGTTTCGCGGTCACCAACGACATCGCCCGCATGCTGGCGGCCCCCTTGGGCGCTGCCGAACGGGTCAAAACCCTGTATGGCGCCGCCATGGGCGAGATGGACGGCGGCGCCGATGTCGTCTCCATCGCCCAGATGGGCGAGGAAAATGAGGATGCCGCGCTGCGCCTGCCGCGCTCCATGCTGACCCGAATTATCCAGGCGCGGCTGGAAGAGATTTTCAACGAGGTCCAGACCCGGCTGAAGGCCTCCGGCTTCGATGTGGCGGCGGGCCGCCGTGCGGTGCTGACGGGCGGCGCCTGCCAATTGGCGGGCACGCGCGAGTTGGCGTCCCGCATTCTGAACAAGCAAGTGCGAATCGGGCGCCCCGCGGCTTTTTCCGGCTTGGCCGCGGCATCCGCCGGTCCCGACTACGCCACGGCAATCGGCCTTTTGATGGCCGGCGCGACAATGCCGCCCGAACTTTTGAATCCCGATCTGGCCATGGCGCCCGCCAAATCCAAGGGCGAAAGCTGGCTGGGAAGGTTGACCCGCAGGTGGCTCTAGTGATTCAACAATATAACAGCGAATCGGTTGGGAATTCTGGTGTGCCGCAAGATGATCGGAACAATCCAGGAGACGGCAGCGAGAGCCGCCCCGCAATGAGGAGAGTCGAGTATGGCGATCAACCTTAAAGTCCCCGAGACCAAAGAATTACGCCCCCGGATCACGGTGTTGGGCGTGGGCGGCGCCGGCGGCAATGCCGTCAACAATATGATCGAGGCCGGTCTGGAAGGCGTCGATTTTGTCGTCGCCAATACCGATGCCCAGGCTTTGTCCCAGTCCAAGGCGTCCCGGCGCATTCAGCTTGGCGTCTCCACCACCGAAGGCCTGGGCGCGGGTGCGCAGCCGGACGTCGGCCGGGCCGGAGCGGAAGAATCGATGCCCGAAATCATGGAACAGTTGCAGGGCTCGCATATGGTGTTCATCGCCGCCGGCATGGGCGGCGGCACCGGCACTGGGGCTGCCCCCGTCATCGCCCGCGCGGTGCGCGAGGCCGGTATCCTGACCGTCGGCGTGGTGACCAAGCCCTTTGCCCTGGAAGGCGACCGCCGCATGCGGGTGGCCGAGCGCGGCATCACCGATCTGCAGCAATTCGTTCACACGCTGATTGTCATTCCCAACCAGAATCTGTTCCGCGTCGCCAATGACCGCACCACCATGGCCCAGGCTTTTGCCATGGCCGATGAGGTGTTGCATGCCGGCGTGCGCGGCGTCACCGACCTGATCGTGATGCCCGGCCTGATCAATCTGGATTTCGCCGACATCAAGGCGGTGATCAGCGAGATGGGCAAGGCGATGATGGGCACCGGCGAGGCCGAAGGCGAGGACCGCGCCATGCGCGCCGCCGACATGGCCATCTCCAACCCGCTGCTGGACGATGTGAGCATGAAGGGCGCCAAGGGTGTGTTGATCAACATCACCGGCGGTCCCGATTTGATGCTGTTCGAGGTCGAGCAGGCCGCCAATCGCGTCCGCGCCGAGGTGGATCCCGATGCCAACATCATCTTCGGCAACACCATCCTGGACGAGATGGAAGGCCGTATCCGCGTTTCGGTGGTCGCCACCGGTATCGACGCGGAATTGCTCAAAATGCCGACACCCAGCGAGAAGGTGCGCACCCTGCATCCGCATCTCAACATCAAGCAGCCGGTGCGCATACCGCAACCGGCGCCGGTCGCGGCTGCTCAATCGTTCGCCAATCCGGTGCATGCCAGCGTCGAAGCCCTGGCCAATCACATGGGCGCCGAAAAAAGTTCCGCCGAGGACTATATCCTGGGCGGCGTGGACGCCCCGGAAGTTGCAGGCGAGCCTGCATCCGCGGCCAGATACCCGGCCACCGAAAACTACCGGCCGCTGGATCAGCAGCCATTGGCGCCGCGCACGGCACCCGAAAAACGGTCTGGTTGGGGCTTTTTCGGCCGTAAAAAAGCGACGCCCGATCTTCGGGCTGAGCCGGTGGTGGAACCCAGAAGCCCCGAACCGCGAGCGGCCGCGCCCCGCGCCACCGCCCAGCCGATGCCGCCTTTGCCGCAAGCCGAGGGCGCGCCGCGCAACAATGCCGACGACCTGTTCCCCGACCATAAGCGGGACGAACAGTTTGAAATT
>DATEEB010000080.1:0-8679 GCA_035281345.1 Rhizomicrobium sp.
TTGGGCGATCTCGGGATTCTCGTCGATATTGACCTTGACCAGCTTCACCGCGCCGCCGGCCGCATCCACGGCGGCTTCCAGATGGGGCCCCAGGGTCTTGCAGGGGCCGCACCAGGGCGCCCAGAAGTCCACGATCACCGGTGTGGTGCGGCTTTGTTCCAGCACATCGGCGGCAAAGGTGGCCAGGCCCGAATCCTTGATATGCGGGGAGGAGCCCGCCGCCGCCTTCGGCGCGGTTTGGGATGCGAGGGGACGCCCGCCGGGGCCGATCAATGCCATGTCTGTGCTTTCCAGATTTTCTGCCCGGAAAGATGGGCATTCGGACGGCAAAAAGAAAGCCCGCCTAGGGAACCAGTTTGCGGATCCAGTTGGGCAGGGCGAAGGCGGCGGCATGGACGGCTGGGTTGTAATAGTCGCACTGGAGTTTGGCCTTTTTATAGGCCTTGGCGGCGCGCTTGATGCCTTTGTCCGTGCCCAGCGGCTTGCCGCCCTTGGTCGCCCAGCTGAGCGCCATGAAGCCGCCGATATAGGTGGGCACCACGGTGAGATAGAGGCCACAGGCGGGGAAGAAGGCTTTCAATTCCGCCAGCGCCTCGCCGATCTCCCAGGGCTGGTAGAAAGGCACGCCGGTCTGGAAGGTGGCATAGCCGCCCTTTTTCAGGGCGCCTTTCACGCGGTCATAGAATGTTTCGCCGAACAACGCCTTGCCGGGCCCCACCGGATCGGGGCGGTCGGCGATGATCAGGTCGAAGCGGTTCTTGCTGGATTTGCGGCCCAGATATTCAAAGGCGTCGGCCGCCTCGATCACCATGCGCTTGTCCTTGAAGGCCTTGGCGTTGATGGCGCCGAAATGTTTCTTGCACAGCGCGATCACCCGGTCGTCGATATCCACCAGTACCACTTCTTTGACATGCTTGTGCTTCAGCGCCTCGTCGGCGATGGACAGATCGCCGCCGCCTACGATCATCACCCGTTCGACCTTGCCATGCTCCAGCATCGGCAGATGCGTCAGCATGTCCGCATAGGCGCTTTCGTCCCGGCTGGTGATCTGCACGATGTCGTCCAGCGTCATCACCCGGCCATTGGCGACCGTGTCGAAAATGCGAATGTGCTGGAACCGGCTTTGCTCGTCCGCCAGCACCTTGGTGATCTCCATGGACTGGGCATAACCCTTGTGCAGACGCTCCACCTGAACATCGTCGGCGGCCTTGTGGGTCTTGGTTTTGCTCGGCTGGGGCTGGGGACGGGCCATAACGTTTCCTTAACATATGTGGCGGCGCCACGCCGTATAGGGCTGCTTTATCCCGCTGTCTACCGCGCGGCATCGCGCGCATATCGTGCCCATTTTATGCGGCTTTCCGCGTCAGGCGTCGCGCCGCGCCGTGCGCGCTGTGCGCCTGTTTGCGGCGCGACGCCGGCGTGGCGCGCAAGCACGGCCGGGAAAAAAATTGCCCCAGGGGGAAATTTCTTCTTGCATCGCCGGGAAGTTAGCCCTAATTGGACGACGACCCCGCGAGAAAAAAAGCGGGACAAAGCGGCGTAGGGCTGACCCCCTCCGTCGCTTTTCTCTTTAAGGCGCGTCCGGAAGTCCGCAAGGCCAAGGCGTTTGGTGTCAACTCTAAGACGGGTAGGTGCTTAAATGGCTCGACTCAATTTGGTGGCGGCGAATAAAATCCCGCAAAAAGAAATCAAACCCCGCGTCGCCAAGGCGCCGCGCCCGGTTGTCGTCATGCCTTCGAACGACGACCAGAAGGACCATTTCATTACCAAGAACGGTCTGTCCTATGCGGGCAGCCATGTGATCATCGATCTTTGGGAGGCCAAAGGATTGGACGATCGTGAGCGGATCGAAACCGCTTTGATCGACGCGGTGAATGAGGCGGGTGCGACCCTGCTGCATATTCACCTGCACAAGTTCGAGGAAGGCGGCGGCATTTCCGGCGTGGCGGTTTTGGCGGAAAGCCATATCTCCGTTCACACCTGGCCGGAAAAGGGCTTTGCGGCCTTTGACGTCTTCATGTGCGGCGATGCCGAGCCCCGCAAGGCGCTGGACGTCTTCAAACGCGCCTTCGAGCCCGGCCGGGTCGTGGTCGGCGAGCACAAAAGAGGCGTCGTCTAAGACCGCTTCGTGCAAGAATCGAAAGGGCCGGAACGCAAGTCCCGGCCCTTTTTCTTTTATCAACCCTCCCTCAAGGGGAGGGTGAAACGGATCGCTGCTTGAGAATGCGTGGAGAAGGGATGGGTAAGGCCCGCCAGAGCTGGAGCCTATAGTGATCTTCACCGTCCAGCCCATTTTCCGACACTTTGCTCAATGCGCCATAGGATGCCCGAACGCGGTACTCGCCGGGAGTAACATCTATCCGAGCCGCGTCGGGAAAGTAGTCCGTGCATCCCGCGATAACGATCTGGCCGGAAACTACGGCCAGATCACACTCCACGACGTGATCCCAAGTGGAAAAATCGTCAACGGGCTCCTGGTCATGAACTTCCAGGGCGACCGGAACATCCATATTTCGTACCGTGCCGATCCCAACAACCCCAGGACCGATAGCGAGCAGCCTCGCGGACGCTTCCTCATCCCAACTCTGGGAGAGGTCTCCCTTGGCAGTTTCGTCCTGAATATAGAATTGGAAGTAATCGGCAAAAAGATTGAACTGCAATGACTTCATTTCGGCCACCTGAAATCCAATCTATTGCACGCCGGCCTTTATCTCCGTCCAGGCATTGATGATCTTGTCCTTGTCCTTCAGGCGGCGTTGGAAGATGCCGCTTTTGAGGAAGGTTTCCAGGTCGCGCTGGATGCCCAGATTCTGGAACACCGAGTCCGGCACCTTGGCCATGGCCCCGACATTGGCGGGCTCATCGCCGATATGCTCGATGGTATAGACCGCGGCTTCGTCCGACAGCGACGAGTCGATCAGCGCCAGCGCTTTTGCCGGGTCAGACGCATCCTTGTGCATCACCAGTCCGCAAACATAGGTGAAGATGCCGTGCTTGGGCGCAAGATACGCCACCGGCTTTTTCTCCCGGTTCAGCGCCGCAAAGGTGGTACGCCAGCTCATCGCCGCCACCAGCTCGCCCGAGGCCAGGCCCTGCGCCAGCGCGGTGTCGTCGCTTGAGACAAAACGCAAATGCCCCACCAGCTCGCGCAGCTTGGCCTGCACACGCGCCCAATCGGCCTCAGACATGTCATAGGCATTGACCCCGATCATCTGGGCGATGAACGGCACGGTGTCGTCCACCCCATCCATCACCGACACCCGGCCTTTGTATTTGGGGTCGAACAAGATGTCCCAGCTTTGGGACTTGGCATATTCCGGCGCCAGGTCGGTGCGGATGGTGAGCGAAGTGTTGCCCCAATAATGCGGCACAAACCACACTTTGCCGCCGCCCGCCGAAATGCCGGGCAAATTGCGCAAGCTGGGCGCGATCTTGTTCCAGTTCTTCAGCTTGGAGGTGTCGATCGGCTGGAGCAGCCCGGCTTCCTTCCAGCGCGGAAATTCGTAATAGCAAGGCCCCATCACATCGGGTTTGAAGCCGGCCCGCATCTTGGAGAAGGCTTCGTCTTCGTCGGCGAAGATGGTGATGGCGGGCTTCTCGCCCGTGGCCTTCTGATAGTCCGCCAGGAATGGCGAATCCATATAGTCCTGCCATTGAAACAGCGTTACCGGACCGCTGGCAGCAGGCCCCCGCGTCAGGAAATAACCGCCAGCCGCCACCACAAGGGCGGCGGCAAGACCGCCCACAAGCCAAACCGTCTTCATGCCCAGCACCCCGTTGGTCGCACAGCTAGGTTAGACGCGCCGCCGCGAAATTCACAAGGAGGCTTTTGCGCCGCTCAGAGTCGGGGCAGGCGCAATTCCATCACCGCGCCATGGCTCCCGCCGCCGGCCAGCCGCATGGCGCCGCCCATGCGCCGGGCCAACTCCATGGCGATCGCCAGGCCCAGGCCCGCCCCCGTCACCCTGTCGGGCCGGTCGAAGCGCTGGAACGGTGTGCCAGCCATGGAGGCTTCCTGCGGCGTGAAGCCCGTGCTGCTGTCGCTGAGGGTGAGGATGCCCGCGCCCTCCTCGAAACGGACATCGGCGCGCACAATGCCGCCTTCGGCGGTGTAGGTCAGGGCATTGGCCAAGAGGTTGGTGAGGATGCGGCGCACGGCGCTGGAATCCGCCCGCACAATCCCGGGTTCGGCGAAGACCAGCGACAGGGAAATGCGCCGCGAGAAGGCGCGGCCCTGTTGTTCCTCCACGCAAGTCCCCGCCAGCGCGGCCAAATCCACCGCCTCTTGCGAAAGCGGATAGCGGCCCGCCTCGATATTGGCGAACTCCAATATATTGCCGATCTTGGTGTGCAGGTTGCGTCCTGCATTGCCGATGTCGCGGGCATATTCGCCATATTTGGGATGGCCGTTGGGGCCGTAGAATTCCTCGGCGATGATTTCGGAAAAGCCGATCACCGCATTCAAGGGCGTGCGCAATTCATGGCTCATATGGGCGATGAATTCGGATTTGGAGCGCAAGGCTTCCATCGCGCCGCGCTCGGCATTGGCCAGCCGCACCATCAGCTTGGCCTCGACCGGGCGCATGGATTTGAGCGTCCGGATCGCCCGCTTGGCGCGGGCATGACGCTCAAAGGTGCCGACGAACAAGGCCGCCAGCCAGGCGCCGGCCAGCGCGGGACCCAAAATAACGAACAGGTAAAGCGGCAGGGTCTGGCTCCAGCTTTCCAGAGCGTCCTGCTGGTCCATACGGGTGGTGACCATAAGCGGCCATCCAGGCACGGGTGCCGACAGGGATGGCTCCTGTGCCCGGACATTTTGCAGCGGCACCAAAGCGGCTAGCGGCGGGGTCAGGCTTTTGAGATCGGCCAAGATCATGATCACCCGGTCTTGGTCGCGAAAGGCCAGGCCATTGGCCAAGCTGATGCGGGGACCGGCAAAAACCGGCTTGGGCTGTGGCGTGGCGGCCGCGTCCAGGCGCGCTTGCTGGGTGCCTTGCGCATCCCACACGATGATGTCGCGGATGGCGGGTTCGGCGCGCCCCAGCTCGGCGCTGCGAAATTGTTGCGGCGCTCCCGCGAAAATGCTCCCCAGCCGAACATACCGGTCCAGCGTTTCCCCCGCCGTCTGGGCGATCACTGCGGCGCGTTGGCGTTCAAAGGCGGCGGCCTGGGCCAAGGCTTGGGTGCGGTCCATCCGCATTTGCAGCAGGGCGGCGGCGGCGAACGAGCCGCAGATCAAGATAATGCAGACCGGAACGGTGAAACGGGTATCGCGGCTCAGCCGGCGCGCAAGAGGCTGGCGCAGGACGGCGGCGAAAACACCATCCAGTCTGTTCCAAGGGCGTAGAGTCGCCTCGGCCATTTTCCCCAACCCGCGCGGTGATTCGCGCCAGCGCCAGTATGACTTATTTTACCCCCTCCGGTCCGGCCTGCGCACCTAACGGTGCTTGGCGTTCGGTTGGCTTGGCCGCCAACCTCACCCTTCGCAGCTTTGCTTGCTGAAACCACCCCGGCTCGCGCGGCTCACTGCGCTGTCGCGCGCCGCGCTGCGCCGCTTCGCCCCCCTTGGGCGTGCTTACGCACGCGAAGGGGGAGGCGGGGCCTGAGCTTGGTGAGACATTGCCTAGCTCACCATCTTGCCGGCGACCTCGAACAGGTTGGGCGAAATGCCGGAGAGCTTCTGGATGGTCTGAAGTTCGGCCTGCATATGGGCCTGACGCGCCTCGTCATAGCGCCGCCAGCTTTCAAAGGCCCCCGCCATGCGCGCCGCCACCTGGGGATTGACCGGATCCAGAATGCGGATCACCTCGCCCACCAGCCGGTAGCCGGAACCGTCCGCGCTGTGAAACCGCAAATGGTTGGCGCTGAACGCGCCGATCAGCGCCCGCACCCGGTTGGGGTTCTTGATGTCGAAAGCGGGGTGCTTCATCAGCCCGCGCACCGCCGTCACCGTTTCGGCCAGCGGCGATCCGGCCTGCAGGCCCATCCATTTGTCCAGCACCAGGGGATCGTTCTTGAAGCGGTCGTGGAAATGGGTGAAGGCGGCGTCACGCAGCGGCGATTCCATCCGGGTGAGCGCGGCAAGCCCCGCGATCATGTCGGTCATGTTGGAGGCGGTGCGGTAATGGGCGTCCGCCAAGCCCGCGGCCGCTTCGTCGTCGGCGGCGGTGAGATAGCGCAGGCAGGCATTGCGCAAGGCGCGCTGGCCGGCCGATTGGGCGTCCGGGCTGTAATCGCCCGCATCGCGCATATGTTCGTAAAGCTGCGCCAGACGTGGACGGTGCGCCAGCGCGATGGCGCGCACCAAGGCGATACGCGCGCCATGAATTCTCTGCGGGTCCACCGGCGTCCTTTTGGCGGCCAATTCGCCTTCGGTGGGGGGCATCAGCATCAAGGCGGCAAAGGCGGGATCTTCTTCGGCGCGCCCCAGCACATCGCCGATGGCTGCGACATAGGCCGCATGGGCGCCGCCGCGCGCCTCACCCGCCGCCTCCAGCATGATCTCGGCGGCCAGCGTCTGACCCGCTTCCCAGCGGTTGAAGGCGTCGCTGTCCTTGCCCATCAGTACGGCGCGTTCGCTTTGGCCCAGTGGGTTGCAGAAGATCGCGGGCGCGGAGAAATCGCGGCCCAGCGACAGAAGCGGTTCTTCCGCCACATCGGTGAAGACGAAGCGGTGGAAATTCTGTGTCATCTCCAGCACCCGGTCTTCCGGCCCGGCCTGGTTTTCGCCCTCCAAAGTCAGCGGCAGGGCTGCTCCGCCCTTTCCCACCAGACCCATGCGTACCGGAATATGCAGCGGCTTTTTTTCCGGTTGGCCGGGCGTGGGCGCCAGGCTTTGCGTCAGATCCAGCGTATAGGTGCGGGCGGCCGCGTCATAAGCGCCGCGCGCTTCGATTATCGGCGTGCCCGCCTGGGCGTACCAGAGGCGGAATTGGCTGAGGTCGCGGGCGCAGGCATCCTCAAAGCATCGAACCCAATCCTCGACGGTGGCGGCTTGGCCGTCATGGCGGTCGAAGTAAAGATCGGTGGCCTGGCGATAGCCCTGATCCCCCACCAGGGTCCTCAGCATGCCGATCACCTGGGCGCCTTTTTCATAGATGGTGGCGGTGTAGAAATTGTTGATCTCGATATAGCTCTGCGGCTGCACCGGATGCGCCAGGGGACCGGCATCCTCGACGAACTGCCGCCCCCGCAGGGCGCGCACATCCTGAATGCGCTGCACGCCATGGCTGCGTTCGTCGCCGGAAAAGCTTTGGTCGCGGAAGACGGTCAGGCCTTCCTTGAGCGAAAGCTGAAACCAATCGCGGCAGGTGATGCGGTTGCCGGTCCAATTGTGGAAATATTCATGCGCTACCACGCTTTCGATGCGGGCATAGTCGTCGTCGGTGGCGGTTTCCGGCGTGGCCAGCAGCACCTTGTCGTTGAAGATGTTGAGGCCCTTATTCTCCATCGCGCCCATGTTGAAGGCGCTGACCGCCACGATCATGAAAATGTCCAGGTCATATTCGCGGCCATAGGCGCGCTCGTCCCAGGCCATGGCGCGTTTCAGCGCATCCATGGCATAGCGGGCGCGCGGCTCGTTGCCATGCTCGACATAGATGTCCAGCGCGATTCTGCGCCCCGACAGGGTGGTGAAGCTGTCATGAATGGAGCCCAGATCGCCGGCCACCAGCGCGAACAAATAAGACGGCTTGGGGAAGGGATCGTGCCACACCGCGCAATGGCGGCCGCCTGCCAGGTCGCCATATGCGGTGCGATTGCCGTTGGACAACAGCACCGGATATTGCTCCTTGCCGGCCTCGACGCGCACCGTGAACACCGAAAGATTGTCGGGCCGGTCCAGGAAATAGGTAATGCGGCGAAACCCTTCCGGCTCGCATTGGGTGCAGAACATGCCATTGGACAGAAACAGGCCCTCCAGCGCCGTGTTGGCGGCAGGATCGATCCGGGTTTCGATTTCCAACGTCAGTTTGGCGGGCGGCTCCGGAATGGTCAGGCTTTTGGCATCCAGCCGATAATCGTCCGGTCCCAGCACGCGGCCATCCTGTTTGACGGATAGCAGCTCCTGGTTCTCGCCTTGCAAGATCAGCGGGCCTGAACCCGCTTGGCGTTCCACGGTCAGTGTCGCGGTCACGCGCGTGGCTTCCGGTTCCAGCGAGAAATCGAGATGGACGGTGGGGATGCGAAATTCCGGCGCCTGATAGTCGGCAAGGCGAATGGCGCGGGGTTCTTCGGTACGCATGGATGGGACTCGGGATCAAAGGGTGCGTGGCGTTATAGCCCGCTCCCTATGTTCCGAACAATCAATAGACGCTCAAGATGGTGATGTTGTTGTCCCCGTCCACCTTGCGATAGGCGCGGGCATAGTCCGCAAGAACGCCATCCGCCTTGGTCCAGCGGAAAAGCTCGCCTTGCGGCCGATGCAGGATGATGTATTTGACGCCCGCCGCTGCCAGCTGCTGCTTCTGGGCGGCGAGATCGGCGGTCATCAGCTTGTCTGCGAGGGTGATGCCCATGCGGCGGGATGTTTCGCCCACGATGATAGGTTTGCCGTGGCATGCTGACTGCATCATGGCGGCATTGCCTTCGCCATAACCGCGCGGCAGATTCAGCACGCCGAAATCGCTTTTGTCGCCGGCAATCACCTTCAGCGCGGTGGAGCAGGTGGCCGGTGTGGTG
>DATEEB010000081.1:0-5348 GCA_035281345.1 Rhizomicrobium sp.
CTTCATGGTGGACATGGCGCATTTCGCCGGCCTGGTGGCGGGTGGGGTGCATCCCAATCCGGTGCCGCATGCCGATGTGGTGACCACCACCACCCACAAGACGCTGCGGGGCCCCCGCGGCGGCATGATCCTGTCGCGCGACGAGGCTATCGGAAAAAAAATCAACTCCGCGGTGTTCCCCGGCCTGCAGGGCGGGCCTTTGATGCATGTGATCGCCGCCAAGGCGGTGGCCTTTGGTGAAGCCTTGAAGCCGGAATTCAAGACCTACGCCAAGAATGTGGTGGAGAACGCCAAGGCCTTGGCGGAGGTCCTGAAAAATAACGGTCTGGATATCGTCAGCGGCGGCACCGACACCCATCTGATGCTGGTGGATTTGCGTCCCAAGGGCGCCAAGGGCCGGCCCACCGAACATGCGCTGGATCGCGCCGGCATCACCTGCAACAAGAATGCCGTGCCCTTCGACACTGAAAAACCCGTCATCACTTCGGGGGTGCGTCTGGGCACGCCCGCGGGCACCACCCGCGGCTTCGGTACGGCCGAATTCCGCGAGATCGGCAAGCTGATCGTGGAAGTGGTGGACGCGGTGGCCAAGAATGAAGCCGGTGACGCCCAGGTCGAACAGAGCGTGGCGCGCCGGGTCAGCGAATTGTGCAACAAATTCCCGATCTATCCATAAGAGGAAAACATGCGCTGCCCCTTCTGCGGACATGACGACAGCCAGGTAAAGGACAGCCGTCCTTCCGAGGACAATTCCGCCATCCGCCGCCGGCGGCATTGTCCGGAATGCGGCGGGCGTTTCACCACCTTCGAGCGGGTGCAGTTGCGCGAGCTGATCGTGATCAAGAAGAACGGCCGCCGCGAGTCCTTCGACCGTGACAAGCTGGAACGCTCCATCAACCACGCCCTGCGCAAGCGCCCGGTGGAGCGCGAGCGGGTGGACCGCACTATCACCGGCATCGTGCGCCGCCTGGAATCCATGGGCGAGAACGAGATCCCTGCCAATGTGATTGGCGAATTGGTCATGCAGGCGCTGGCCAGCCTGGACAAGGTGGCCTATGTGCGCTTTGCCTCGGTCTACAAGAATTTCCGCGAGACCCGCGATTTCGAGATGCTGATCGGCGAATTGGAAGGTGACGAGAAGGATTGATGCCGCTCCCGGTGATCATTTCCGTCTCGTGTATTGAGTAATTTGCCATGACTGACAGCAAAAGTGATTCCCGTCATGCCGCCCGGCTGGGCGCGGTGCAGGCGCTTTATCAGATGGAAATGTCGGGCGGCGGCGCGCAGGAAGTCGCCGAGGAATTCGCCGAGCATCGCTTCGCCGATCTGCCGGTGCCCCCCGACGCGGAATTCTTCACCGCCATCGTCCATGGCGTTCCCAGGCATCAAGAAGAAATAGACCGCGCCATCGCCGCGTCCTTGTCGCAAAACTGGAAGCTGGAGCGGGTGGATTCCATCCTGCGCGCCATCCTGCGCTGCGGGGTGTTCGAGCTGGTGGCGCGCCGCGATGTTCCCGCCAAGGCGGTGATTGACGAATATGTCGTCGTGGCGGGCGCCTTTTTCGGCGCCGACGAGCCGGGATTTATCAACGGCGCCTTGGATACCATCGCCAGGCGCAAGCGCGCGCCTGAGTTCGGTCTGCCGGAGCCGGAAGGCGAACTGGGTTTCTAGAGTCTTTTTGAATTGAAATGAACCTATGCACTCACCATGGGCGGGCTTGCCCCGCCCATCCAGGGCAACAAATACCGTGTTCGCAGCTCTGGATGGCCGGCTCGGAGGCCGGCCATGGTGAGGATGAGGGAAGCATCCGCATCATCTCAATCCGAAACGGCTCTGGCGGCCAGCCCCGGCATACATCTCACGCTATTTTCCGCTATAACCCGGCTATGGACGAGTTCGGCATCATCGCCCGCTATTTCGCCCCACTCGCCGGAGCAGGCGCGTTCGGCCTCAAAGACGATGCCGCGCTTTTGCCCGTGCGCGCCGGGCAGGATTTGGTCGTCACCACCGATGCGATCAGCGAGGGCGTGGATTTTTTTGCTTTCGATCCACCCGGCGCCATCGCGCAGAAGGCGCTGCGCGTCAATCTGTCCGATCTGGCCGCCAAAGGCGCCCAGCCGGCGCATTATCTTTTGAACTTCACCTTGCCCCGCAGCGTGACGCCCGCTTGGCTGTCGGGCTTTGCCGACGGATTGGCGCGCGACCAGGACATGTTCGGCATTTCGCTGTTGGGCGGCGATACCGGCGCAGGCGAGGGACCCCTTTCCATCGCGATCACCGCTTTTGGTTTTGTGCCGCAAGGCAAGATGGTCAAGCGCAGCGGCGCCCGGATCGGCGACGCGGTCTATGTCACCGGCAGTATCGGGGATTCCGGCGGCGGGTTGGCGATTTTCCGGCGCGAGAAACACACGCTCGCCGAAACCGATCGCGATTTTCTCACCCGGCGTTATCGTGTGCCGGAGCCGCCGGTCTTTTTTGCGGAGGCGTTGCGCGCCGTCGCCCATGCCAGCGTGGACATATCCGATGGGCTGATCGCCGATCTGGGCCATATCGCCTCCGCCTCGGGCGTTCGAATTGTCATCGAAGGCGAGCGCGTGCCGCTATCGGAACCGCTGCGCGCTTTATGGGGCGATGACGTGCTGACCCGCGCGGTCATAGCGGGCGACGATTACCAGATCGCCTTCACCGCGCCGGAGGGCCTAACCGGCCCCTTCACCCAAATCGGCCGGGTGGAAAAAGGCGAGCGCGTCGGCCTCACCATCGCGGGCAAGGATGTCGCCATATCCAAGCCAGGCTTCAGGCATTTCTAAAAATCCTCAGGGTGAGCCTGTCGAACCATGAGGAAGGTCTTAACCATTCCCTAACGTAGTTTTGTCAATTTCGCCGATATGAGAAACGCGGCGATCCTGGCTCTGCTGGCGGCCTTGGCTGTTCCTGCCTTTGCGGCGGAAGAAAAGGCAGGCGGTCATGGCGCCGCCGCCGAAGGTGGCCATGGCGCCAAGAAAGAAGGCGAAGCCAAAAAGGGCAAGCCCGGCACCAATGTCGAGATGCCTTACCTGATGGCGCCCTTGACCAATGCCGCGGGCAAGCTCACCGGATATGCCTATATCTCCACCCGCCTCACGGCCATGTCCGAAGCCAATGCTTTGGCGGTGCGCGATAAGCTGGCCTTCATCCAAGACACGATGGTGCGCGACGTGAATGCGGCCAGCGTCACCACGCCCGATGATCCCGAGAAGGTGGATATTGCCGCCACGGAACGGCGGCTGCTGGCCGACGCCACCAAAGTGATGGGCGCGGGCAGGGTCAGGCTGATCACCATCTGCACCGTGCATGTTGCAGAATTGCGACCGGCCCAGACACCGGCCCGGGACGTTCCGCAGGAAGACATGATTCCCCACGGAACCACGCCCAAAAACCCCATAAAATCCCGCTGCGAGGACTGAATTTCACAAGGCGAACGGGAGGCAATCTGCCCCGTTGCCTAGGAAACAGGCTTTTGGCAATCTTCGCCCGCCCTTGAAGCGGCGAGTCCGGCCTTTAGGCCTGTGACACCGGCCATGGGGATCGGCGCGAGCCCTTCCTCTCTTCACCGAGGTTGCTCCCTCCGACCCACAAGAAGACACACCACGAGGGATCGTCATGGAATTGCAAATCGTTTTGGCCTGCGGCGCGCTCGCGCTGCTCTACGGCCTCTGGACCATCCGGTCCGTCCTGAGCCTGCCGGCCGGCAATGCCCGGATGCAGGAGATTGCCGCCGCCATTCAAGAAGGCGCGGCCGCTTATCTCAACCGCCAATACACCACCATCGCCATGGTCGGCGTGGTGATCTTCGCGCTGGCCTTCTTCGTCTTGGGCTGGGAAGTGGCGCTGGGTTTTCTGATCGGCGCGGCCCTGTCGGGCGCGGCCGGTTATGTCGGCATGTATGTTTCGGTGCGCGCCAATGTGCGCACCACCGAAGCCTCGCGCAGCGGCCTGGCCCAGGGCCTGTCGGTGGCGTTCCGCGCCGGCGCCGTCACCGGCATGCTGGTGGTGGGTCTGGGTCTGTTGGCGGTGGCCGGCTACTACGCGTTTCTCACCATGGGCATGGGACTGAGCCTGGATGACACCGCACAGAACCGCGTCATTGTGGACTCGCTGGTCGGCTTGGGCTTCGGCGCCTCGCTGATCTCGATCTTCGCCCGTCTGGGCGGCGGTATCTTCACCAAGGGCGCCGATGTCGGCGGCGACATGGTGGGCAAGGTCGAAGCCGGAATTCCCGAAGACGACCCACGCAACCCGGCGACCATCGCCGACAATGTGGGCGACAATGTCGGCGACTGTGCCGGCATGGCGGCCGACCTGTTTGAAACCTTCGCGGTGACCACGGTGGCCACCATGGTTTTGGCCTCGATCTATTTCAGCGGCGATATCAAAGCCCAACTGATGATTTATCCTTTGGCGATTGCCGGCCTTTCGATCATTACCTCCATCATCGGCACCTTCTTCGTCCGCCTGGGCGCGTCCAAGAACATCATGGGCGCGCTTTACAAGGGCGTGATCGCCACCGTGATCCTGTCCCTGATCGGACTGTGGCCGCTGACCCAATGCCTGATCGGCATGGACACGCCGCTGAATTCGGGCGGTGTGGACTATAGCGGCATCACGCTGTTCTGGTGCGGCGTGGTCGGCCTTGTCGTCACCGGCGCGCTGATCGTGATCACCGAATATTATACCGGCACCAATTTCCGCCCCGTCCAGTCCATCGCCAAATCCTCGGTCACCGGTCACGGCACCAATGTGATCCAAGGCTTGGCGATTTCGATGGAATCGACGGCGCCGGTCGCGCTGGTGATCTGCGTCGGCATTATCGTCACCTATCTTATGGCCGGTCTTTTCGGCATTGCGATTGCGGTCAGCACCATGTTGTCGCTGGCGGGCATGGTGGTGGCGCTGGATGCCTTCGGTCCGGTCACCGACAATGCCGGCGGCATTGCGGAAATGGCCGGTCTTGAGGGCGATGTCCGCAAGACCACCGATGCGCTGGACGCGGTGGGCAACACCACCAAGGCCGTCACCAAGGGCTATGCCATCGGCTCGGCGGGCCTCGGCGCGCTGGTGTTGTTCGCCGCCTATACCCAGGACTTGAAGTATTTTGCGGAGCAAGGCACCGGCTTCTTTGCTGGGCTTGAGCTGCCGACCTTCAGCCTCTCCGATCCCTGGGTGGTGGTGGGCCTCTTGTTCGGCGGTCTTCTGCCCTATCTGTTCGGCGGCATGGCCATGACGGCGGTGGGCCGCGCGGCGGGTTCGGTGGTCGAGGAGGTGCGCAAGCAGTTCCGCGAAATGCCGGGCATCATGCAGGGCACCCA
>DATEEB010000082.1:0-14157 GCA_035281345.1 Rhizomicrobium sp.
AACGCCGCCACTGGCGCCAAGTCTGGCTCAGCCGTGCCCGGCGCTGACTGAGCCGCCTGTTGGGTCCTACGATCTGTGGCAGGACTGGATGCAGAACGAGGTGCTGAGGAAGTATGGCCTTTGCGCGGCGCGCCATGCCGCGATCGTGACGGCGTGGCCGCGATGACCGAGATAGATCAGACGGCGCGCGATGCCGCCAACCGTGCGCTTTTGACCATCGCCGCCCATGAGCAGGTATGTGCCGAGCGGCAGGGGCATATCATTCAAGGATTGGCCGAACTGAAGCAGGACGTAAGGGGTTTGTTTCTGCGCTTTTGGGTGGCGGCTGTCACTCTGATCACAATCCTGATGAGCGTGTGCGGTTCGCTGATTTATCTGATCCTAAGCCGCGGGCATTGAGGAGTAAGAATGGGAAATTCTACCTTTGGAAGCTGGCGGCAGGAATGGAGTCCTGGCATCGGGAATCTACATCCGGATGGGGTTCTTCTGGGTGGACTGCGGCGAATGGGTTTTGGGGTGGATGATACGATTCCATTGTCGCCCAACCTGTATCCAGCGCATGATAGCGGGGCGCCGTGGACGGTGACCGATGGCGCCAAGCCCATACCCCCTTTGCAAATATTTAGCGGAGTGTCAAAACTTGATCCTGTTTGCGAGGGCCCTGATGCGCAAATTGTATCGCGGGCGGTTGATGACGCTTTGTCTAAATTTCACGCGTCGCGAGATGGAGGCAGGAATATCAATCCTTACTCAAGTAACTTTGCCAGGGTCGTTGATCCCGGCGCTATCGATACCGATAGTTGGCAGCCGCGTTTGAGTATTCATGGTGCCGCTTTAGAATCTCCAGCCATACCAGGCAATCCAGATTTTCATCTGAAGATGTACAGAGATCCAGATCGGGGCAATGTTATCGCCATAACACCACAAACGTGGAGCTGGCCGCATGTTGCCAATGTGCCGGGATTTTTACTGGGATCGCCAGTAAATGCAGGATTTGCGCGGCGATACCTGGGGTGCATTGAGAAGTAAGTTTTACGGAGTCTCTTTCGCGGAGGTGCAATGCGGCTTCGGTTCCAGATATGGCTAGCGCTTTGGCCGTTATTTCTGGCAGTACTACTGCCTTTGCTCACTCCTCCTTGGCACTTCATAAGCCTATCCTGGGGATATCTTTATGGTTTGGGATTCGGGCTTGTGCATGTCCTTGGCGGCATCGATACGCCATGGGCGCTGTTTGGTCTCTTGGTCTGGCCTATCCTGATCAGCGCACTGCTATTTTGGGCCGGTGGCATTCTGTGGCGAAAGAAAGGACGTTCCGGAGCGCGATGGGTGGTAGTTATTGTTCTCATCTCCGGCCTTATTTCCGCTACAGAGAATTTCCTGATTGCACACCGTTCGCTTTGGTTCCCCAACTATTCCGTTTATGTGGCGACGATCGATGGCCCTAAAAGACAATCGCAATAGTCGTCCCGCAATTCCAGCGGGCTACTTGTAAAAGGCCCGGGCTGCAGCAGCCATCATAAAAATTGAATTGCGTCGCGCTCGCCGGCCGCCCCCTCCGGTCAGCTTGAGCGCACACTGGCCCCGGCGTGCCTAAAGGGCTGCCGGGGCCTTTCCTTTTTGCTGGAGGGTCCCATGACGTTGCGGCTGACGCCGGACATGCTGGCGGCGGGCTATGATTTCCTGCGCACCACCACGCCTTTTTCGCGCTGGCGGTTGCCGGAGTCCGACGAGGTGGGTTTCCATGTGGTGCGCAACGCGGGCTTGTCGGCAGATTTCGGGGTGGAGCAGGGCATACCCTTTATCCGAGTCAGCGAGGCCAACAATGGTTTGGCCGTCACACTGCTCGCGACGTTGGCGCACGAAATGATCCATTTACGCCAGTACCTGACCGGCGACCGCGAGCATCATGGGCCGCGTTTCCGGCGCATAGCGGCCAGGGTCTGCGCCGTCCATGGGTTTGATCCCAAGACCTTTTGAACTGAACCGCGTCCGCGCCGCACCAGCCCCCTCCTGGTTCGATGGCGCGACACTGCCCCCCGGCTGGATTCGCGCAAGCGGGTCGCCGGGGTCCTTGATTTTTCTGACAATTATTCAGCGGAGATTTCTCATGGCGCGATCCAATCTTGAAATGCCACGCTGGCCGGAGGAAACGCCGGACAGGCCGCCCGCTATCACACCGGGAGGTATCTTGGATGGATTGGCCCGCTATCCGTCCGCAGATGGCCTCAACCTGGTTCTGAGCGCGAATGTATCCTCGGATTTACCTTGGACGGTTCGCGAAGGTGGCATGCAGCAACCCGTCATGCCGACTTTCCGGGACCCCATTCCTCCTGCCCCGCCCGGCGTCAGTGTCGATGAGAATATTCTCCGCGCGCAGCAGTTCAAAAGTCCCTGGTGGAAGCCGGCGAAGCTTGCCAAGTATGAACTGATGCTGGATCTGTTTCCGACAGGTCATGAGATGGATTATAAGAAGATAGACGGCAAGTACCGAGATTTTGGCAACTTCAACTATGGCGCGTTCGGTTCTGCGCTCGGCCTTTCGCCTTATGAGCTTCATAGCGGCGCCGGGTATCAGCAGCTCAAGGACAAGCACTGGGAGGTCGGTTATGGTGTTCCAGGCTTGGTGCCTCCCTTTGGCGATAATGATGCTGACTACAAACAGATCGATGCCGGCATCCGCTATTATCAGGCGCACCGGCCCAAGAAATAGCGTTACGATTCTGCTGTTGGCGATTGCCGTAAGCGTCAGCGGTTGTGGTGATCGCATTGAGGGCGAAATTGCGCAGCAACTGCCGCGCCCCGGAGAGGGCGTGACCGCCATTCTCGCGATTGACAGGGGGCACTGGGTCACCTCGCACGTTTACTATGATGTCTATCTTAAGTCCGACAAAGACGGGGCAGTGGATCGTGTGTTCTCCGTCCGGGATAACAACGGCGCCAAGATGCATTGGGAGAGCTCGAATATATTGATGCTCGACATTCCGTGCGGCGAAATCGAAGCCTATAAGAACTTCTGGTATTCGTCACGAACGGGGCTGGTATTTGTGGGCCTTAAGGGTAATCGACTCTGCAATCCAGAGCCGCCCAAGCCGCCGATACCGCGTGTCCACAACAACGAGCTGGTGCTACCGAAGTGAAACAACGTCGTGGTCGCGCAAGCCAACCGATCGGCATAATTCGGAATGCGTTGAGCAAGGGATTTACCCACAACAGTCCGTTTAGATAGCTGGATGAAAAGATTTTTTCTCCGTTTGATCTGTGTGATTAGCGTCCTTGTTTTGACGCTGTGGGCGGCTGGATTTTGGTATCTCCGCGTGACACCGGTAACGGTGATAAACTTCGCCTGGCCGTTGGCTGAAATAGCGGCGTAACGATCTCAGCGCATGGCGGCCATGGTCTGCGCCGTTCACGGCTTCGATCCCAAGATTTTTTGAACTGAACCGCGTCCGCGCCGCACCAGCCCCCTCCTGGTTCGATGGCGCGACACTGCCCCCGGCTGGATTCGCGCAAGCGGGTCGCCGGGGGCTTTTCATTTGTTCCGGCAAAACCAGGACATTCTGACAATTTCTCCAACAGGAAGGAACTTGCATGGCGAATCTCAAACTGCCGCAGTGGCCCCAGGAACAGCAAGGCACGAAAGCTGTCGACCAAAACAGCGCGCCGCATGCCGCGTCGCAGAAGGCGGGAGCCGGTATTCTTGGCGGCTGGTCACCGGCGGATTGGAATTTGAGTGTAAGCGGCCTGAATCTCATCATGGAGCCGAAGGCATTGGCAGACATCGATTTTCAAGACGCAAAAGGGCAGTCGCTCTCGACTGGGGAGGGTTTTTACACCGGTTTATCTGCCTATACGCCGGATCCCGATGCCCAGCGCCTTTTCCGGCGCGGCTTGAATGGAAATGGCTATGTTCCCCAAGCCAACGACGCCAATCTGTTGGCGCGCCTGATTTTTGCGGAGGGCGCCAGCACGCCCCAGGATATGGATAGGCTGGGCTGGGCCGCTGTCAACCGGGTCGGTAATCGTGAATTTGGCCAAACCCTGGAGCGGGTATTGCATCAACGCAACGCTTTCGAACCTGTTTATAAAAACAGCCACCAATGGCAATTGTCCGCCGATCCCCAAAAGCTGACCGGACCGAACGCGGCCGCCTGGCAGCGAGCGCAGGATACCGCCCAAGGCATATTGGAGGGTTCCATCCCAGACCCCATTGACGGGGCTGCTTACTTTTTTCATTCGCGCGATTATAAAGGCACACCAGAGACAGCGCTTGGAGACTATAAGCGAATGTTGGGAGACAATCTGATCGTGCCTGTGTATTCGCAGGAGAGCAGCGGAACCGGGAATTATTTCTTCAAAAGAAACCCCTACGCGAAATGAAATCGTTTTTTACATTGCGCAGCTCGCAATCCCGAAGATGGGCCTGGATCGTTTTTCTTTCTTTTTGTCTTCCAATTCAGGCGATTGCGGCAGATCCCTATCCGAAAAAATTCGACCTTATCTGTCGTGGATCGTGGTTCATTGCGTTCCGTCCTTATCCGGCAACCCGTGGAATGGGATTGGCGCACACCATGGACCCGGCGCCGTACACTTGGCATTTCATCGTTGATCTTACCACCATGCAGTTCTGCGGAGACAAATATTGCTCCGGCGGTGGGCACCGCAAATTGGCAAGGATGGAGGATGACCGTATTTTCTTCGAAGATAAACTTGGAATGCATGTGTCTGTCGATTTGCGAACTCGGAAATATGTCTTTCAGTCCGAGCATGATGAAGGACAGATAGATGCGGCGCGCGCCACCTGCCGCTTTGCGCCTTTTTCCGGATTCCGCTGGTAGGGATGAGTGAAGGCGCGGAAGTGATAGTTCTGGTTGCTTCTTTAAGGCTTGCGCATTGAACCATAGGTGCCGCGGGGGGGATCGATATTCGCCGATTCGCGAAAGCGGATCGGCGTTTTTTCATTTTTGCTGTTACGTTGCGTCGCCGAGAGCGAAATAGTTCGGCGTATGGAGCGCGGGAACGAGTTTCAGGTTCATATAGGGCTCTGATGATGAGGCAGCTTGTCCAGCACGCTGGCGGGTATGATGCTGGCTGCCGGCGGTGCGGATGATTCTGGGCCATTGCCACGATAATCTCAATTGTAAATATTTCTGCAGAACCCATTGTAAAAACAGAAAAATATTGCTTTCTGCCCGCGGCGAATTTCCTCATTTTGCTTCGCTGGCCATCCCCTTGTATGAGGACTGGTCACCTATTCACTTTCCTGTATAGCGAATCATGAAGCGCGTTCTCATCACCTCTGCCATCCCTTATGTGGCCGGCGTCAAGCATCTGGGCAATCTGGTTGGGTCCATGCTTCCGGCCGATATTTTCGCCCGCTACTGCCGGTCCCGGGGCTACGACACTCTGGCGATCTGCGCCACCGACGAACATGGCGCGCCGGTGGAACTCGCCGCCCTGGAGGAGGGCATGCCGGTGGCGGAATACGCCGCCAAATGGCATGCGGTGCAGAAGCAGTTGGGCGACCGTTTCGGGCTGGCCTGGGACAATTTCGGGCGCTCGTCCTCGGCCCAGAACCATGAACTGACCCTGCATTTCGCCCGCCGGCTGTGGAAGAACGGCTTTCTGGAACTGCGCACCACCAAGCAGGCCTATTCCGCCACCGATGGGCGGTTTTTGCCTGACCGCTATGTGATCGGCACCTGTCCGCATTGCGGTTACGAACGCGCCCGCGGTGACCAGTGCGAGAATTGCACGCGGGTTCTGGACCCGGTGGATTTGATCAAGCCGCGTTCGGCGGTGTCGGGAGCGCAGGATATCGAGATCCGCGATTCCACCCACCTGTTCCTCAAGCAATCGCAATTTTCCGATCGGCTGCGCGCCTGGATCGACAGCCACAAGGCGGACTGGCCGCAATTGGTGACGTCCATTGCTTACAAATGGCTGGACGAGGGGCTTCAGGATCGCGGCATCACAAGAGACCTGGAATGGGGCATTCCGGTGCCCGACGACATTGCCGAGGGCAAGCTGAAGGGAAAAGTCTTCTACGTCTGGTTCGACGCGCCCATCGAATATATCGCCGCCACCAAGGAATGGGCCGACAAGAACAAAAAGGGCGATGCCTGGAAAGACTGGTGGTACGGGGATGCGGCCAAGTCCGTCACCTATTGGGAATTCATGGGCAAGGACAATGTGCCGTTCCACACCGTGGGCTTTCCCGTCACCATCATGGCGTCCGGCGAGCCTTGGAAGCTGGTGGATCGGCTAAAGGGCTTCAACTGGCTGAACTATGACGGCGGCAAATTCTCCACCTCGGGCAAGCGCGGCATCTTCATGGATGCCGCACTGGATGTGGCGCCGGCCGATTATTGGCGCTACTACCTGATCGCCAACGCCCCGGAAGGTTCGGACAGCAATTTCACCTGGGAGCAGTTCGCCGGGGTGATCAACAAAGACCTGGCCGATGTGTTGGGGAATTTCGTCAACCGCGTCACCAAATTCTGTGTTGCGCGCTTTGACGGTCAGATGCCAGGCGAAGGCGCATATGGTGAGGATGAAAAAGCGCTGATCGCCGATCTCGACCGGCGGATCGCGCAGTATGCCGCCTATATGGAGGAGGCCGAGTTTCGTAAGGCGATGGGAGAAATGCGCGCGATCTGGGTGGCCGGCAACGAGTATATGACCCGCGCCGCACCCTGGACCCATATCAAGACCGACCGCGCCCGCGCGGCAGTGGGCGTGCGCATGGGGCTGAACCTGATCCACCAGTTTGCCCATCTGCTCTGGCCGGTGATGCCCGATTTCGCCAAGACCATCCATGAATGCATTCAGCCGGTGGGTTACCGCGGTGGGGTGATCCCGTTCCCCGAACAAGGCATGGCGGCGCTGTTGGATGATCTGTCGCCTGGCCAGCCGATTAAGGCGCCGGAGGTTCTGGTGGCCAAGATCACCGACGAACAAGTGGCGGAGTGGAAACAGCGGTTCGGCGGCACTTGAACAGCTGCCGGTTGGTTCCAGCCATTCGCGTTGGGAATTTCTGCTGATCGTCTTTCAGGCGGAAAATACCGGGTCTCGCCCGCATTCATTGTCCGCCGCCACATGCATGCCTTCCAAAAGAAAACGCCGCGCGGAATTCCCGCGCGGCGTTTTTTTGTTTCTCGGCGGCGGCTTTATTCTGGCGTCACGTTCCACAGCCCGCCAGTCGTTTTGTCTTCCAGCAACCAGAACCAGCGGGGCGCGTTCTATCGCGGCCATGCTGGCGGGGGGGTTAAATTTTGAGGTCTTCCCAGCCATTTTGGCCCAGCGCTTCCAGTGGCGCAAAGCGGATCTTGTAATCCATCTTATCGCTGCCGCGCACCCAATAGCCCAGATAGACATAGGGCATGCCGGCCTCGGTCGCGGCGCGCACATGATCCAGGATCATATAGGTGCCAAGACTGCGTGCATCTTCGCCGGGATGGAAAAAGGAATACACCATGCTGAGACCGTCCTTCAGCTTGTCGGTCAAGGCGCAAGCCACCAGCGTGCCGTCATGCTTGCGATATTCCACGATATGGGTTTCCACCGGCGTTTCTTCCACCATGGCGACATAGTCGAACAAGCCCATATCGCTCATGCCGCCGCCGGGATGGCGGGAATCCAGATATGTGCGCAGCAACGCGAATTGCTCGCGGGTGGCTTCCGGTGCCACTTCGGCGCGGACGACATCTTCGCTTCGGCGCAGGATGCGCTTCTGGTTGCGGCTGGGCGCAAAGGCGCCCACCCGGATGCGCACCGAGACGCAGGCCGAACAGCCCTCGCATGCCGGGCGATAAGCGATGGACTGGCTGCGGCGGAATCCGGAATGGGTGAGGGCTTCGGACAAGGGTTGGGCCAGGTTTCCTCCCAGACGGGCAAAGACCTTGCGCTCCGTCTTGCCCGGCAAATAAGGACAGGGTCCGCCCGGTGTCAGGAAGAACTGAGGTACCCTGGTGCTGCGCTGGTCGGTCAAACCCCGCCCCAAATCTGTGTCATGCTGGGATTGAGTATGGCGTGGGCGGCGCCGGAGGAAAGCGGATTTTTCGCCGGAATGGTGAGTTTTTCGCTTTTCAGGCCGTCAGGCGCGGTCAGTTGAGCGCGGTATTGGCGGGGATCGGGGGGGCTTCGCGCATCAGAAGGATGGAAAGCCGGCGATTGGCGCTGGCATTGGGATCCTCCGGCAAAAGCGGTTCGGACCCCGCTTTGCCCGCCACTTCATAGATGCGGTCACTGGCCAATCCCCCGGACTGCAGCACGGCGCGGGCCTGGTTTGCGCGCGAAGCCGACAATTCCCAATTGCTGCCGCTGGTGCCGTCGCTGCCACTGGCGTGCCCGGAAATGGAAACCCGGTTGGGCAGTGAGGAGATGATCCCGCCCACCGCCGCCAGCAATTTGCGGGCATAAGGCATGGGCTCGTTCGAGCCGGGCTGGAACATGGGGCGGCCATCCTGATCGACCAACTGAATGCGCAGGCCCTGCGGCGTCTTTTCGGTGATCACCTGCTTGGAAAGATTGGCCAGATCGGGATTGTCCTGCATCGCTTGATGGATCGCTTCGGCGGCATGGGAGAACTCGCTGTCTTGCGCCGAGCGCGCATCCGCATTGCTGGTGGAATCCGCATTGGCGCCGCCCTGGGCGGCGCCGTTGGCTAGGGCCTTGGCGGTGGAAGAGGGCGCGGGCGGCGATTGTTTCTGCATGACCGATTGCGCGCCGCCGGCATGGGCGCTGTCTTCGCCCATCACCTTGCCGCCCAAAACGCCGCCAGAGCCTGACACGGTTTGCGCGATGGATTGGGGCGCAAAATAGTCCGCGATGCCGCGCTTCTGTTCGGGGGTGGTGGTGTTGATCAGCCACATCAACAGGAAGAAGGCCATCATCGCGGTCACGAAGTCGGCATAGGCGACTTTCCAGGCGCCGCCGTGATGGCCGCCATGTCCGCCCTTTTTGATCTTCTTGATAACGACCGCGTTGTTGCCGGCCATGTCCGCCACCAATGATTTACCCGGCTGAGCCTTGCGGTCTTTTCGCCGCCTCGCCTAACCTCTATCGCGTATCGCGAAATTCGAACTTCGAAACCGCGACGCTAGGTGCGATCATGCATACCCCCGCTTAACCGAGTGTGAAGCGGGTGGCCTTCCAGGTGGACTATGGCTTTCGATACCAAGGGTTTGCGCGAGGCGCTGGGCTCATTTCCCACCGGAATCGCGGTGGTCACCGCCGCACCCGCCGCCGATGGCGCCATGCCCCTTGGCCAAGATGTGTCCCATATTGGGATTACGGTGAACAGTTTTGCCTCGGTGTCGCTGGATCCGCCCCTGGTTCTTTGGTGCATCGACCGGCGCTCCCGCCGCTACCCGTATTTCGCCAAAGCCTCCGGCTTCACCGTTTCCATCCTGGCCAGCGGTCATCGTGACGTTTCGGCGCGGCTGGCGCGCGCGGGCGAACACAATCTCGACGGCATCGCTTTGATCCCCACCGAACTGGGCCCGCCGGCCCTGGCGGACTCGCTCGCCATTTTCGAATGCGCGCTGGAAAGCATTCAGGATGCGGGCGATCATGCGATCTTGATCGGCCGGGTTTTGCGTTTCGCGCGGCATGACGAGGCCGGCATGCCGCTGGTTTATTTTCGAGGCCGCTATGACGCTCTGGCCCAGGGCGAAACGGGACCCCAGGGCGAAACGGGCGAAACCGCCCTCGACAAAGCGCCTCCCGACTCGGATTAAGCCGGTTAAATTTTCCGTATACGGATCCTGCCCAGTTCTCCCAAACCGAGGCGGGGCATGTGCCTTTCTGGTCACGGCTTAGGCAATTCACAGAAATGACACCCAACTGACACAAGGAGTTCCGCCGCATTGGCGAAATCGTCACATCACTGTCATGTGAATTTCATCCGGCTGTCACAGACCCTTGCGAGAGCAGCCGCACACGATATGCACAAATCTACTAGAGGGTGACAGCATGAAAATTCGGAAAATTGCGCTGATGGGCGGTGTTGCCGCGATCGCAATGGCCGCCGCCACGGCGGCCCAGTCGGCCGACACAGAGGGCGCGTATAAGCCGCTGGTTTTGGCGCAGAATTTGCCTCAGCAGTCCCCCGGCGCCGGCGGTTCCGACCTGTCGGCGCGTGTGCAGGCGTTGGAAGACGCGCTGGCGGCGCGCGACGAGCGGGCCCAGGCCGACCGCACCCGCCTTTCCACCTTGGAGCAGCAGTACAACTATGCATCCTTGACCTATGACAATGGCCGCCCGACCTTTCAGACCGGCGACGGTCGTTTCACCATGTCGCTCCGTACCCGTTTCCAAAGCGACTTCGCCGCCTTCTCGCAGGATCAGCAGCCAGCCAGCTTCGGGGGCCCGCGCGATCTGTCATCAGGCGCCGCGATCCGCCGCGCCTATTTCGGCATCGAGGGCAGGGCTTATAGCGATTTCGCTTATGAATTCCGCCTTAATCTGGGCGGCAGCAGCGTCGAAGGCGCCGACCTGAGCAAGGCCGTGGTCCATTATATCGGCATT
Source organism: Rhizomicrobium sp. (assembly GCA_035281345.1). Taxonomy (GTDB): domain Bacteria; phylum Pseudomonadota; class Alphaproteobacteria; order Micropepsales; family Micropepsaceae; genus Rhizomicrobium. Next base: position 10,528 of record DATEEB010000082.1, read on the forward strand.
CCCAACTGGCATTTCAGCATGGGCGTCCTCGAGCCGGCCTTCATGTTCGAAGGCACCACTTCGTCGGGCAACTTGATCTTCCTGGAGCGTCCGGAGATCGACAATATCGGGCAGGATGTCTTTGGTGCCGGCGACGCGCGCCGCGGCATCGAAGTGGGCTGGGCCAAGTCCGACGTATTGTGGGCGGGCGACAATATCAACGCCACCATCTATTTCACCGGTGGCAAAACCCAAAGCGCCGCCGGTCACGGCAATGGTGGTGACGAACAGACCCAATTGCTGGGACGTTTTGCCGACCGCATCTGGTCCGACGGCTTGTCCAATCTGTCGGTCGGTATGAGCATCGCGCATATCTTCAACAGTGGGACAGGCAGCGGTCAACCGGTCATTAATCTGCAAGATCGCCCGCAGAATCGCGTCGACGGAACGCGACTCGTCTCCACGGGTAGCATCGCGGCCCAGACTGGCGATCTGCTCGCCTTTGATATGGGCGGCAATTACGAGAATTTCTTCCTGGGTGGTGAGTGGGCGCAGTTCACGCTGGATCGCCGGTGCGGTGCCATCACCTCTGCCGGCAACCCGGCTTGCACCAGCAGCACGGCGGTGATCGATCATCCCACTTTCGAAGGCTGGTATGTCGAGGGTTCGTGGATCATCACCGGCGAAACCCGTCCCTACACGCCGAGTTCGCTCAGCAACGAAACCGGCGGCTTCCAGCAGCCGGTTCCGTCACGGCCTTTCTCGCTGCGCGGCGACTCCTGGGGTGCGTGGGAACTGGTGGCGCGTTACTCCAGCATCGATTTGAACTGGAACCCCACCCAGGCGGCAAGTTCTTCGCAGTTGGCCGGCGTCTTGGGCGGCAAGGAAACCATCTTCGATATCGGCATAAACTGGTACATGAATCGCAACGTGAAATTGCTGATCCATGACAGCTTTGTTTCGGTCGAAAAGGGTACGGCGGCCCTTCCGACCCGCGACAATCAAGACATCAATATTCTGGGCGTGCGGCTGCAATTCTCGAACTAACGCAAACGGGAGCGGCACTGCTCCCACATGGAGAAGACACATGAAGATGAACTATAAGGCCCTGATGGGCGCAGTGGCCGGACTGACCATCGCCGTCACCGCCGCGTTTGCCCAACAAATTACCGGCGCGGGCGCCAGCTTTCCCTTCCCGATCTACGCCAAATGGGCGGCGGTCTATAAAGGCGCATCGGGCGTGGGGCTGAACTATCAGTCCATCGGCTCGGGCGGCGGTATTGCCCAGATCAAGGCCAAGACGGTCGCCTTCGGTGCCACCGACAAGCCCTTGACGCCCAAGGAATTGCAAGCCGCCGGCCTGACCCAGTTCCCCACCGTGATCGGTGGCGTCGTGCCGGTGGTCAATATTCCGGGTGTGCGTCCGGGCCAGTTGACGCTGGATGGAACGACCTTGGCTGACATCTATATGAACAAGATCTCCAACTGGAACGATCCGGCGATCAAAAAGCTCAATCCGGGTATCAATCTGCCGAACCGCTCGATCAGTGTCGTGCACCGCTCCGACGGTTCGGGTACCACCTTCATCTTGGCCACCTTTCTGAGCCGTATCAGCCCCGCCTGGAAGGCGGATGTCGGCGCCGACACGGCGATCGACTGGCCCACCGGCATTGGTGCCAAGGGCAATGAAGGCGTGGCCGGCAATGTGGCGCAGATTGCGGGCGCCATCGGCTATGTCGAATATGCCTATGCCAAGCAGAACCACCTTGCGCATGTGAAAATGGTCAACAAGGCGGGCCAGACCGTCGAACCGACCGTGGAAGCCTTCCGCGCCGCCGCGTCGAATGCCGATTGGGCGGCTGCGGCCAACAACAGCTTCTATGTGATCTTGGTGGATCAGCCCGGCGCGCAGTCCTGGCCGATCACCGCCACCACCTACATCCTGGTCTACAAGAATCCGCCGGACCAGAAAGCAACCCAGGACACGCTGAAGTTCTTCCAGTGGGGCATGGACCAGGGCGACCAGTTGGCGCTGGGCCTAGATTATGTGCCGTTGCCGGACGTTGCCGTGAAGGCGATTCAAGCCAGCTGGAAAGGCATTCAGGGTTCCGGCATGTAAGGCAAGCTCTCAGCATGAGCGGAGAAGGGGCGGCTTTCGGGCCGCCCTTTTTCTTTGCGCGGCGCATTGGTTGGCACGGCGGCAAGCCGCACAAGATGAGCGGTTCAAGGCGAAAGCGGTTCGCGCTCCTTTCGCATACGCAGGCTGATCTGGAACTTTTCGGAACTGCAAAAGAAATTAAAATGGTGCGGCCCTCAAGATTCGCGGAACGGAATCAACTGCTTGCCGTTCCCCAAAACAGTTAACATCAAAGGTCAAATATCGTGGGCTCAACCGACAATCACGAAGGCCCGGAACATTATCGGGAACGTGCAGCGGATATGCTCAGAATGGCCGATGTGGCGCACACCGACGCCGTAAAGCTATTTTGTCTGCAGTTGGCCGCGTCCTGGAACAGCTTGGCTGAGCAAGCGGAAAAAACCGACGCGGTTCAACTTGCCTTTCTGTCGCCCGCGGAACAGGTTCCCGGCCGGCCGGAGCAGAGATAGCGGTAAGTCGTGGAATCTCAGCGCCGCGAGCGCTGCCGCACGATGCGTTCAACCCGCGCTTGTGCTGTCTTCAAAAAAATAGCGCAGAAAAATCGAATCGCCACTCTATCTGGTGCCAGCTCGCAGCTTGGGAGTGTGGGTATCGGAAGATGGTTGGCCGCTGCGGCTGCCGACGAATTGGACACCCCATGTCGTATTTTGGACCATAGGCCCGTGTGACATTTCATGACGCACGGTATGAGCGGAGGTTTGCGGCACTTTGGCCACAGTTGCGCGCAGGTGGCGCGAACTCAGTTTGGTGCGTGGTGTCGGCAGTGCTATCGCTGTTTTGCGCGTTGGCGCTATTTTGGCTGCGCTGTTCAAATCGTCCGTACCCGGCAGGCCGGCCGTACCGGCACGTTCAACCAGACGTTGGGTGCCCGCCGACGATGAATCCACAGATACCTTTTGGGTTGGCAAATGAGAATTCTCTCATAGAATGCCACGCGCTGGTGTCGGCTTACTCTAACGATTTTCCTTTGATGTTTTATTTCCCGGCTTGTATTCGCGATCGCCCGTATTCGCGATCATCAGACTGATGATGCGGGCACAAGCGTGACGGGCGGTTCAATTTCTGAATGACCAACAATTAGAGTGGAGATGGTGAACGAAGATGAAAGCAGCATTCCTCGGCCTGGGCGTGATGGGCTATCCGATGGCGGGCCATCTGCAAAAGGGTGGCCATGCGGTAACGGTCTACAACCGCAGCGGCGCCAAGGCCAAGCAATGGGCGGCGGAGTATGGCGGCGCGACCGCTGGGACCCCCGCGGAAGCCGCCAAGGATCAGGACATCGTTTTTTGCTGCGTAGGCCGTGATTCCGACCTGCGCGAGGTGACGTTGGGTGCGCAGGGCGCCTTCGACGCCATAAAGAAGGGGGGGCTGTTTGTGGACCACACCACGGCTTCCGCCAGTATTGCGCGCGAACTCGCCGCAGAGGCGCAAAAGCGCGGATTCGATTTTGTGGACGCACCGGTTTCAGGAGGCCAGGCAGGTGCGGTCAACGG
>DATEEB010000083.1:0-12215 GCA_035281345.1 Rhizomicrobium sp.
GGAAATCGCCGCCCCCGCGCCATCGCCTTTGACATGCACGATGCGCGGCACCGAATGCGCCGCCTCGCGGCTCAGGGCCAGCGCGCCATCGGATTTGCGGTCGAACGGCGCGCCATAACCGATCAGATCCTGGATGCGGGCGGGCGCTTCCTGGGCAACCAGCGCCACCACTTGGGGATCGCAGAGGCCCGCCCCCGCCGCAACCGTGTCATGGGCGTGGGACTGCCAGCTATCGCCTTCGCCCATGGCTGCCGCAATACCGCCCTGGGCCCAGGCGCTGGAGCCCGACAGGCCGGGACGGGTGCCCGCCAGGACGACACACGGCATGGGGGCCAGCTTGAGCGCGGTAAACAGCCCGGCTATCCCCGCGCCCAATATCAGCGCGCCATCCGTCTCGACGATGTTGTCGATGCGTGCCACGGTTTCAGACCTTCACCGCCAGCATGCGGTCAATGGGTTTTCTTGCCCGCACCGCGATTTCGTCCGGCACGGTCACCTCATGGGTCATGGTTTGCAGCGCGTGCAGAATGCCGTCCAGGGTGATGCGTTTCATGTGGGGGCACAGATTGCAGGGCCGCACGAATTCCACGTCCGGATGCTCCACCGCGACATTGTCGCTCATCGAACATTCGGTCACCATCACCACGCGCTTGGGCTTGTGGCTGCCGACATAGTTGATCATGGCGGCGGTTGAGCCGGCGAAATCAGCCTCCGCCACCACTTCCGGCGGGCATTCGGGATGGGCCAGCACCACAATGCCGGGATGGGCGGCGCGATAGTCGCGGATCTCCTGGGCGGTGAAGCGCTCATGCACCTCGCAGGCGCCTTCCCAGGTAATGACTTTTACGCCGGTTTTGGCGGCTACATTGCGGGCGAGATACTTGTCGGGGATCATGATCACCGTATCGGTGTCGAAATCGCGCGCGATGGTTTCCACCACCGCCACCGCATTGCCGCTGGTGCAGCAGATGTCGCTCTCAGCCTTCACCTCGGCGGAGGTGTTCACGTACGTCACCACCGGCAGGCCGGGATATTTCTGTTTGAGCAGCCGCACATCCGCGCCGGTGATGGAGGCAGCCAGCGAACAACCCGCTTCCATGCTGGGGATCAGCACGGTTTTTTCCGGCGAGAGGATTTTCGAGGTCTCAGCCATGAAATGCACGCCCGCCTGCACGATCACTTTGGCATCGGTGCGCGCCGCCTCGCGGGCCAGGGCCAGGCTGTCGCCCACAAAATCGCCCACGCCGTGGAAGATTTCCGGCGTCATGTAATTGTGCGCCAGGATGACGGCGTTTTTTTCGCGCTTCAGCCGATTGATCTGGGCAATCACCGGGGCATAGAGGGTCCATTCCGCCTTGGGAATGAAGTTGGCGACCTTGGCGTAGAGACCGGACGTCTCACGCGCCACCGCGTCGGTATAGGCCAGCTCAACACCCATGCCACTCTCCACTGCCTCATTAATACTCATTTCGAGTATATATGTGGGGCAAAAAACCCGGCTTTCAAGGAGCCGGTCAGCGCTTTATGCTACACCGGAGCATTAAGGGGTCAAGAGCGGGAAACGCATGTTTCAGACATGTGTTGCAGGAATGTGATGGTTTTCCTGCCGATATTTTACGTTGGCGGTTGTTTTTACCGGGGCCGCCGTCCGCCGAGCCGCACCCCAGGCGCCTGACGCTCGCGCAAAACACCCCGGCGGAAGCGGAACAACTCGGCGGGGCGCCCGCGCAACGGTGTGGAGAATTTTCCGGTGCCTTCCACCAGGCCTTGCTCCGCCACCAAGCGGCGGAAATTCTGCTTGTGCAGGCGAAGGCCCGCCAAGGCTTCCACCGCCCGCTGCAATTCCAGCAAGGTGAAAGTGGGGGCCATCAATTCGAACACCACGGGGCGGTATTTCAATTTGCCCCGGAGGCGGGCGATGGCCGTGGCCAGGATGCGGCGATGATCGAACAACATGGCGGTCCCCAGATTGGCGCCTTTCGCCGGCAGGCCATTGTCACGGTAGTACTCCTCCACCAATCCGGCTTCGTACAACAACTCATAACGTTCCAGCACGCGCTCTTCGTCCCAGCCTTCGCCGAAACAGACATTGACGCGCTCGCGCCGCATGTCCGCGGCTTCGCTGCCGCCCGCGTCTTTGACGAATTTTTTCAGTGCCGGAAGAATGATGTTTTCGATCATGGCGGGTTTGGCGTCGCGCCAATCTTCCCAGGGAAAATAATGATACCAGCCGCGCCATTGCGTCTCGGCCGCTTCGCGCCCCTTGCGCGTCAAAGCCAGATAGCCGACCGACACCACGCGCCCGCCGGGGCCCGGCCCCGAATGGGACGAAGGCAGATGCCGGCCCTTGTCGCCGAATGTATAGAGCTGTTCGGTATACCCCAGATCGAAATCGGTCTGCTCGCCCACCCAATTGCGCAGGCCCAATTCCAGGGTGCGGTGCCGCGCCGGATCGAAGGGCCCAAACGGCAGGGCATCGTGCAAGCCGTCATGCGCCACCACCAGCACGCAGGGTTGCTCACCCTCCACCGCCAGGATGGCGGCCGACAGGCCGATGGAGACGGCCTCCTTCACAGGCCCTCCAACGGAAAAGCGGTGGTGACGCCTTCCTCCACCAGCAGGGGCGGGCCCATGCTGTTCAGCGCCGCGATCATCTTGCCGTCCCGGCCCAAGGCTTCGTCGGCATGGCGCACCAAAAGCCGGTTGGGCTGGGCGTGCGGCGCGCGCTGGCGGATGGCGCGGGCGATCTCGATCTCGCGGTCGGGCCCCAGCCGGTCGCAAAGAATGGTGAAGGCCGAAGCCATGGACCGCGAAATCCCCGCCCAGCAATGGATCAGCAAAGGCTGCTCGGCGTCCCAGCCGCGCGAAAAAGCCAGCAGCTCATCAATATGCTGGCGCGCGGGCGGTGCCGTGCCCGCGGCGGGATCTACGATGTCGTTGACCCCGAGCCGCAAATGCATGGCGGCGGGAAATCCGGCCGGGGTCTCGATCATATAGTCGGGCGACAAAAGGGTGATGAGGCGCGAGGGGCTATGGACGCGCAAGGCTTCGGCGAGATTCGACAGGGGAGAGACCAGAAGGCGGGGCATGGGTCTTTTTACCAGCTAAAGCGTGTAGAGGCGGCCAAATCTGGCCAGGAACTGGGCTTGGGCTTCGGCCGTGCTGAGGGGGATCAACCGGGGCGTTTTCAGGCCCCTGGGCGGGGTTCCAAACAGCCGCCGGGCCTGCGGCTCCTCAAAGCCTGCCAGCTGCGTGGCCTCGTAATAGGCCGAAAGATGGTCCGCCCGCTTGAACAGGGTCTTCAGGGCCTGCGGTATCTGGGCCGGCAGGCCGAACCGCAGATGAATTGTTGTCTGAAGTCTTTCCTCCAAGGCCTTGTAGTTAATGCCGACGGCGGCTTTGAAGGGACTGATGAGGTCGCCGACAACATATTCGGGGCTGTCGTGCAATAAGGCCATCAGCCGGGCCTCCCGTGAAAGCCGGGGGGATAGATCCGTCACCAACCGCTCCACCAGCACGCAATGCTGGGCGACTGAGAAGGCGTGTTCGCCCTTGGTCTGGCCGTTCCAGCGCGCCACCCGGGCCAGGCCATGGGCGATATCGGCAATCTCGATGTCCAGGGGGCTGGGTTCCAAAAGGTCCAGGCGCCGGCCGCTGAGCATGCGCTGCCAGGCCCGCGGCGGGGCGGTTTTTTTTCCCGGACGGTCAGGCACTGAGCAGCCGGATCGCAATGACTGTCAGCGTGATCGCCAGCACCAGCCTGAGCGCCTTGTCGGGCATGCGCGGCGCAAACAGGCTGGCCAGCATAATGCCCGGCAGGGAGCCGCACAAAAGCGAGATCAACACGCCCATATCCACCCCGCCTGTCATCAGATGCCCCATTCCCGCCACCAGGGTCAGCGGCACGGCATGGGCGATGTCGGAGCCCGCAATTCTGACCACCGGCAATTCGGGATATAGCAGCAAGAGGGCAGTAACCCCCAGAGCGCCGGCGCCCACCGAGGATATAGTAACCAGCACGCCCAGCGTGATGCCGGTCAGGACGGTGTAGAGGCGGGTTTGTTCCGGCGTCATCACGCCGACGCGCTGCGAATAAGTCGCCAACAATTTTTTGCGAAACAAGACCGCGGCGGCCGTCGCCAGCAGCGCCACGCCCAAAACCTTGGTCACAACCGCGCTATAAGCGCCCTTGTCGATGTCCAGCAGCCACAGGGCGGTCAGGGTCAGTATCGAAGCGGGCAGGCTTCCCGCCGCCAGCCGCGTCACGATCCGCCAATCGATCGTGCGATTGAAACCGTGCACAAAGCTGCCGCCGGTCTTGGTGACGCTGGCATAGATCAGATCTGTCCCCACGGCGGTGACGGGATGGACATGAAACAAAAGGATCAGCAGCGGGGTCATCAGCGAGCCGCCGCCCACGCCGGTCATTCCGACTAGGAAACCGACCGCAAAACCGGACACGACAAACAAGGGCTGGATGGTTTCGAACACGGCCATTTCTTTTTTTGCGAAATAATTTTCGCGATTTTTCCGGCGGTAGCCAATCAACCACGAAGCTGATTATCGGGCAATTGTACTGAAATCTTGCGCGCTTATTGGGCAATCAAATGCCCGGTTGCACGCTTTTGGGCAAGTGCGGAATGCAAAAATGCGCGATTTTTACCGCGCGGTCATCAATCTTTCTTTTTCCCTAAGGGATGGACGTGCTGTCGCATGCGAAACGGCGCGTAACTGCAATCGGGCATTTAGATTTTTCCGCTACCAAGGCGGTGAAAGTCAAGGTCAGCGCCCGTGCATGCCGCCGCTTAGAGACCCTATGGACAATCCGGCGCAAACTCGTTCGCCGGGGCTGGCGGCTTTGCTTGGCGTGTTTGTGGCCGGCCTTGTGGTCGGCATGGGCCTGGTTGCCGATTTGGGCGGACAGTTCATCGCCGGGTTGATTATTCTGGCCGTGTTGAGCTTCGGATTGTCGCTGTTGCAACGGTCGGCGGAAAATACCCGCAAGCGCGTGACCGCCGGCGAAGCCAGTTACCGCGCCTTTTTCGATCACGCGGTGGAAGGCATTTTTCGCACCACGCCGAACGGACATTATCTGGCGGTCAACCAGGCGCTGGCGGATATCTATGGCTATCCCACGCCCGAAGCGCTGACCATCGGCCTCACCGACATCAGCGCGCAATTGTATGTCGATCCCAAGCGCCGCGACGCATTCCGCGATCTGATGCAGGCCCATGACGTGGTGACGGACTTTGTGTCCGAGATCCATCACCGCTCGGGACGGCGCATATGGATCTCGGAGAATGCCCGCGCGGTGCGTGACTGGTCGGGCGAATTGTTGTGCTATGAAGGCACGGTCGAGGATGTCACCGAGAAATTCGAGCAGGAACGCGCTTTGCGCGCGGCGCTGCGGCAGGCCGAGATCGCCAACAGAATGAAGGCCGCTTTCCTTGCGGCGATGAGTCATGAGTTAAAGACGCCCTTGAACGCGGTGCTGGGATTTTCCGAAATCATCCGTGACGAAGTTCTGGGGCCTGTGGGCCATGGCAGTTACCGCGAATATGCCGGCGACATCCACAAAAGCGGCACGCGGCTTTTGACCGTGATCAACGACGTGCTGGACGTATCGCGCTTGGAGGGCGGGCTGTTGACCATTGACGCGCGGCTCGAGAATGTCCTGGATGTGGTGGAAACCGCCATCAAGCTGGCGCGTGGCATCACCCATGATCAGCGCCGCATCGAAATCGATGTGCCGGGCGATGTGCCATCCTTGCAGGTCGATCCGCGCCGTTTGGCCCAGGCCTTGGGCAATCTGCTGGCCAATGCGCTGAAATTCACCCCCGACAGCGGGACGGTGCGTTTTGCCGCCCGTTTCCAGACCGGCGGCGGTGTGCATCTGCTGGTGGAAGACACCGGTATCGGCATGGCGCCGGAAACCATTTGCGCCGCCTTGGAACCTTTCCGGCAAGGGGACGGTTCGCTCGCCCGCCGGTTCGAGGGCGCAGGTCTTGGACTTTCCATCGCCAAGGCCTTGGCGGAACTGCATGGCGGCAACCTGATCATTCAAAGCGCGGTGGGCGAGGGCACGACCGTTACCATCGCCTTGCCCGCAACCTGTGTCGGGACGCCCCAAGCACCCGCCAAAGTCGCCTGATCTCTTATTTTGTAACCGGCGCAGTGGTTTCATCTGGTCCTAACTTGCTCTAAACACCGCGCCATGAAGGCTTCTTCCGCTTTGGTGCTGTTTTCCGGCGGCCAGGACTCCACCGTCTGCCTGGCCTGGGCGCTGACGAAATTCGCCCGGGTGGAAACGGTGGGTTTCCAGTATGGCCAGCGCCATGCCGCCGAGTTGCGGGCGCGGCCGCTTATTCTGGAGACGATGCGCGCGATCCTTCCCGATTGGGCCGCGCGCCTGGGCGAAGATCATCTCTTGCCGCTGGATGTCCTCAAAGCAATCGGTGGCAGCGCTCTGACCGATTCGATGACCATCGAAATGGGCGATAACGGGCTTCCCACCAGCTTTGTGCCCGGACGCAATCTGATGTTTCTCACCGCCGCCGCCGCGCTGGGCTATAGGCGCGGTATTTGCGATCTGGTCGGCGGGATGTGCGAAACAGATTTCTCGGGCTATCCCGATTGCCGCGACGATACCCTACAGGCAGCCGCCAAGGCGCTGTCGTTGGGCTTGGCGCAGTCGGTTCGCATTCACACGCCTTTGATGTGGATCGACAAGGCGGCAACCTGGAGAATGGCGGAAGAATTGGGCGGCCAGGCGTTGGTCAATCTGATCCGCGAGGAAACCGTCACCTGTTATGAAGGCGAGCGTTCGCAACGTCATGTCTGGGGTTATGGCTGCGGCGCCTGTCCGGCTTGCCGCTTGCGCGCCGCCGGGTACGAGGCGTACGCCGCGTGAGCTATTCGGTGAAGGAAATCTATTACACGCTGCAAGGCGAGGGCGCGCAGGCGGGCCGCGCCGCGGTGTTTTTGCGGTTTGCGGGCTGCAATCTGTGGAGCGGCATGGAGAAGGACCGCCAGGATGCGGTTTGCCGTTTCTGCGACACCGATTTTGTCGGCACCGACGGTCCCGGCGGTGGCAAGTTCGCCGATGCCATGTCTCTTGCGCGTGCCGTGTTCCGGCAATGGCCTCAGCATGCGCCCGGCAAGCCCTATGTTGTCTGCACGGGCGGAGAGCCGCTGCTGCAATTGGACAAGGCGCTGATCGCCGCGTTGCATGCGGAGGATTTCGAAATCGGAATCGAGACCAACGGCACTTTGCTTCCGCCACCCGGTATCGATTGGATATGCGTCAGCCCCAAGGCGGGGACCGAACAAAAACTGATGCATGGCGACGAGTTGAAGCTGATTTATCCGCAAGCCGGGGCGCCGCCAGAACGCTATGCCGGACAGGATTTCCGCAATTTTTTCCTGCAACCGATGGACAATGCCGACCGCACCGCCAATACCCAGGCCGCCATCCGTTATTGCCTGGAGAACCCGCAATGGCGGTTGTCTCTGCAGACCCACAAGCTGACCGGAATCCGCTGAACGGGGCCAACCTTTGAAGCCCGCAAAAAGCGCGGAAATATCCGGTTTTTCGGTGTTTTGAAATTCTACAAACTTCTGTGGTAAAAGCTTCCCATGGCAAACCCGCGCGAAAAAGTCTCATCCATCGACCCGATCTGGACCGCCCTGTGCCAGCAGGCGGAAGCCATGGCCGCGGCGGAGCCGACGCTGGCGGGCTTCATCCACGCCACGATCCTGCAGCATACCCAGTTGGAACAGGCGCTGTCCTATCATCTGGCGCGCAAGCTGGGCGGGGAGGATCTGAGCCCCTTGGCGGTGCGTGAGATATTCGACGAGGCTATCGCCGCCGATGGAGGGATCGGCAAAGCGGTACGCGCCGATCTGTCCGCGGTGTTCGAGCGCGATCCTGCCTGCCATTCCTATCTCGAGGCATTTCTATTTTACAAAGGCTTTCACGCCCTGGAATGCTACCGCGCCGCCCATTGGCTGTGGCATCAGGGCCGCGGGGCGATGGCTTTGTTCCTGCAGAGCCGCACATCGCAATTGTTTTCGGTGGACGTGCATCCGGCGGCCCGGATCGGCCGCGGCATCATGTTCGACCATGGCACCGGCATCGTCATCGGCGAAACTGCGGTGGTGGAAGACGATGTCTCCATCATGCAGGATGTCACCCTGGGCGGCACCGGCAAGGAAAGCGGCGACCGTCATCCCAAGATTCGCCGGGGCGTGTTGCTGTCGCTGGGCGCCAAGATCTTGGGCAATATCGAGGTGGGCGAATATAGCCGGGTCGGCGCCGGTTCGGTGGTGCTGAAATCCGTGCCGCCCCATTGCACCGCCGTCGGCGTGCCTGCCAAGCTTGTCAACTGCGATTGCGGTGAAAATCCGTCCCAGCAGATGAATCATTTCATCGAAGAGCTACCGGATAATACGGGGTGAGGAACGTTCCGCCGGCGCGTAAGCGACGGCGGACGAGCAGGTCCAGTGGACCTGCAAGAGTGACGAACGCCGCGAGCTAAAGCGAGCGGCCGGGTGGTGCAACTGCTACCATTCCGGCGCGCCCGCCCAAGCGCAACCTGCTCCGGGGTTCCGGCCACCGCCCGCGCTATGCTCCTTGACGCTGCTGCCCCGGCATGCGAGTGCAAGCCGCCAACCCCATGAGGAACCGGCCGTGACCCGCAGTGAAATCTGGCGCCTGGAAAAATATCTGCGCAACCTGTTCCGCCTTGACACCATCACCATTGTCGAACGCCCCAAGCAGCAGGACTCGGTTGAGGTCCAGATCAATGGCGAGTTCGTCGGCGTCTTGTTCAAGGACGAGGAAGACGGCGAAATCTCCTACGCCTTCAACATGGCGATCTTGGAAATGGATTTGCCGGAACCGCCCGCCAGCCGCACCTAGGGGCGGTGAGGGCGCGGGCTTTCGCCCGCGCCAAGCGCCGTCAAAGAACCGTCAACATCGAAGCGACCAGCGGATGGCGCACAATGTCTCCTTCCGCCAGCCGCACCACCGGAATATCCGGCACATGCTCCAGCCGGGCGGCGATGTCGGCCAAACCGGAAATGCCCGGCAACAAATCGGTCTGATCGGGATCGCCGGTGAGCACCATGGTGGAGCGCCAGCCCAGGCGTGTCAGCAGCATCTTGATCTGGGTGTAGGTGCAGTTCTGCGCCTCATCGATCACCACAAAACATTCGCTCAAGGTGCGGCCGCGCATATAGGCCACCGGCGCGATCTCGATGATACCATCGGCCAGCATTTGCTTGAGCCTTTTGGTGCCGAGCCGTTCGGTCAGGGCGTCATAAAGGGGCCTCAGATAAGGCGCGAGCTTTTCGGTGAGATCGCCGGGCAAAAAGCCCAGGCTTTCTCCCGCCTCGACGGCGGGCCGCGACAACACGATGCGCTGAACCTTGCCGGCCTCCAACGCTTCCACGGCCTTGGCGATGGCCAGATAGGTCTTGCCCGTTCCGGCAGGACCCAGCGCCAGAACCACGCTTTGCGCGTCGATCGCATCCATGAAATGCTGCTGCGCCGGGCTCATCGCCCGGACGTTTTTCACATATTTGCGGTCTCGGAATTGCCCATCGGGATCGTGCGGCGTCCAGGCCTTGGTTTGATGGCCTGAGCGGCCGGGAAAAAGCGGGTGCACATTTTCTTGAACATAGGACGAGTCACGCGACTTGGAACGCATAGAGCGCTTGGCCATGAATACTCCCGATGTGTGAGACAGATGAGCGTGAAGGCGGAGGAGGGGCGATCCGGTGTTCCGGCCCTGAATCTTGTCGGCAAACGCAGTGCGAGATGCACCAGTGCCTGTTCCCCCGTAAGGTTAGACGAATCACATCGCCCAAGTTCAGGGTATCGTCTTTTGCGCGCGGGTGTGTGAATTTCTCACAACGAAAATAACGCGGAACAAAGACGATGCCGATTTACGAATTGGACGGTGTAACGCCGGAAATTGCGGAGGATTGCTGGATCGCACCGGATGCCGTGGTGATCGGAAAAGTCCGTCTGCTGAAAGGTGCAAGCATCTGGTTCGGCGCTGTGCTGCGCGGCGACAATGAATGGATCACAATCGGGCCAGACTCGAATGTGCAGGATCATAGCATTGTTCATGCCGATCCGGGACAGCCCGTGACCATCGGACGCGGCGTCACTGTCGGTCATCGCGTCATCGTCCATAGCGCACAAATCGGCGACCGTTCCTTGATCGGAATGGGCGCGATCCTGCTCAACCGGGCCCGCATCGGCAGCCATTCGCTGGTGGGCGCCGGCGCGCTGGTGACGGAAGACAAAATATTCGAGGATGGAAAAATGATCCTGGGCGTGCCCGCCAAGGCAATCCGAGACCTTACGGCAGAGCAGATCGCGGGAATGGAACAATCGGCGGCGATCTATGTCGCCAATGCGCGCCGCTATGCCGGCCAGTTGATGCGCGTCTAAGCGCGCTTGGTGGCGGTTTTCTCCGGGGGATGGTCCGGCCGGGTCCACATTTTGCGGATACGGCTTTCCGTTTCTGGACCGAAATTGAACCAGGCGGCTTTGTCGTGCGCCGCGTCCACGATGAACAGCGCGTCGAACTTGCCCAGCTTCTGCACCAGCGCCATGCGGATGGCGTTGATCGAGGCTTCGCTGGAAAGAATCCAGGCGTTCGGCCCCACAGCATGGGCCGAACCCAAGGAGAATATTTCTTCTTCCAAACCGGTGGTGGAGCCGGACTTCATCTCGGCGACGATCACAAAACGGCCCGGTGAACCGGCGGCGGCTTCGGGCTGCGCGCGGGCGCCGAAGCGGTGGGGCTGAACAATCTCGGCGCTGGGGATTTTCGCCTCTTCCGCGGCCGATTGAAACAAGGCTTGCAGGTCGGGATCTTCATGGGCGGGACGGAAATCGTCCTGACCAGGGCGCGCGACGAGGGAATGCGGCGCCAGCCGCTGTTCGGCGTGAAACTCCCGCATCTGCTCTATCGTGTAGGGGCCATAGGCGTGGCCGCCGACGCTCAGTGTCCAGGAATTAGCCATCATCGAAGCGTAAGAAATTCATGGCCAGTTTAGGCCTTATTGGTTACCCAAATCTTGCTCATCAAACGGGCAATGGGCCTTACCGCCTGATTTTGGAGGTTTTTTCCCGCAAATCCCACTGCCAACTTGCTCTAGGCTCTGCGTCAATCGAAATGCCAATGGCCCGTGCGACGGCACGCCGTGCCGGTGCGGGTGAAGCTTTGACCGCGGCGATAGGTGGTTTCGGTGAATTCACGGCACAGTGTGCCGCCGCGGCGAAATTCGCGGATGGATGTGAAGGTGCCGCGATTGCCGCGGTTGCGCCATTCATAGGGGCGGCCGACATCGCCGTTCAGGCTGTCGGCATAGACACGATAGGCAACAGGCTGGTCCTCGCAGTCAATGTCGCGTCCGATGACATTGCCCAACAGGCCGCCCAGCACCACGCCGCCGGCAATGGCTCCGCCATCGCCGCGGCTGGCCGCGCCGCCGATCAAGCCGCCGGTCAGGGCGCCGAAGATGGTGCCGACAGCGGCATTGCCGCGGCGGCAGCTTTCCTCATAGCGGCCTTGCTCGTAATAGGCGGGAGGAGAGGGCGGATAGTCCCGCTCGCGCGAGTCACGCCAGCCGCGATCGCGGATGCGGCGATAGCGGCCGTCGCGGTCATAGTAACCGCGGCGATCCGCGTTGCTGTAGTAACCGGCGGGATCGTTGCCGGGCGGCACCCAGCCTGGCTGGGCCAAGGCAACACCAGAACTCATTGTCGCGGCGGCGCAAGCGGCCAGCAGAATTTTCTTGAGAAGCATGCGTGTCTCCCTTTTTTTGCGGCTTACAGCCGCGGTGAAAGACTCGTCTCCCTCGCCTGAACCTTATCTGAATGGATTGCGGCAGCATCTAGTGTCCCGATTCCGAAATTCGCTTGACCTCTATATCGGGCTCTGGGCGAATTTCGGAATCGAGGGACACTAGTAACTTATTGATTCTAGTGTCGTTTTGGTTTCGAAGTTCGCCCGGAGCCCGATATCAGTTATGTGGCGAACTTCGAAACCACGACACTAGGCCGTCAATTGACCGCATAGTCCGCGACCGCCCAACTACCATTCTCAAAAGTCAGGGTGACGGTTTCTATGGCCGCCGCCTTATGGGCGAAAACGGTGTCATAGCGAATGATGCAAGTGTCGTTGCGGGAAAGATCG
>DATEEB010000084.1:0-2467 GCA_035281345.1 Rhizomicrobium sp.
CAATGACTGGCTGGAGCTGGGCGGCTCGGGCATGGTCCATCGCAAGGTGCTGGAAAATTGCGGCATCGATTCCGCCAAATATCAGGGCTTTGCCTTCGGTTTCGGGCTGGACCGCATGGCGATGCTGAAATACGGCATGCCCGATATCCGCAGCTTTTTTGAATCCGACCTGCGCTGGCTGAAGCATTACGGCTTTGCGGCGCTCGACATCCCGACCTTGGATGGTGGGTTGTCGCGATGAGATTCACCCTCTCTTGGCTCAAAGAACATCTCGACACCGATGCCGATGCTGCGGCCATTGGCGCGCGGCTGACCGCCATCGGGCTGGAAGTGGAAAGCATCACCGATCCGGGCGCAGGCCTGAAGGATTTCATCGTCGGCGAAGTCGTCACGGCCGAAAAGCATCCCAACGCCGACAAACTACGCCTGTGCAGCGTGAGTGACGGCAAGGATACCCTGCAGATCGTTTGCGGCGCGCCCAATGCGCGGGCCGGGATCAAGGTGGTGCTGGCCAGGCCCGGCACCACCATTCCCGCCACGGGCGATGTGCTCAAGCTGGGCACCATCCGGGGCGTGGAATCCCGCGGCATGATGTGCTCGGCGCGCGAACTGCTCTTGGGCGAGGACCATGACGGCATCATCGAGCTGAAAGCGAGCGCCAAGACAGGCGCGCCGGTGGTGGCGGCACTGGTGGATGCGGGCCTGCTGGCCAACGATCCTTTGTTCGACGTTTCGATAACGCCCAATCGCGGTGACGCGGCATCGGTCTATGGCATCGCGCGCGATCTCGCCGCCGGCGGCCTGGGCAAGCTCAAGACCGACAAGGTTCAGCCGGTGGCGGGCAAATTTCCCTCGCCCAAAAAGATCACCTTGGATTTCACCCCCCAGAACAAGGACGCCTGCCCGATCTTCGCGGGGCGGCTGATCCGCGGCGTCAAAAACGGCCCCGCCCCCAAATGGGTGCAGGATCGTCTCAAAAGCGTGGGCATGAAATCGATCTCGGCCCTGGTGGATGCCACCAATCTGGTTTCCCAGGATCGTGGGCGCCCCCTGCATGTCTTCGACGCCGATAAACTCAGCGGCAATCTGCATGCCCGCATGGCCAAGGATCATGAGCAGGTGTTGGCGCTGGACGAAAAAACCTATGTGCTGGACAGCGAAACCATCGTCATTGCCGATGACAGTTTTGCGCGCGGCATTGCCGGCATCATGGGCGGTATGGACAGCGGCAGCTTTGAAGACACCAAGAATGTCTTCATCGAATCCGCCTGGTTCGATCCGGCGCGCATCGCCCGCGCCGGCCGCAAGCAGGCCATCATTTCGGACGCGCGCTACCGTTTCGAGCGCGGCGTGGACCCGCAGTTTGTCCTGCCAGGCTTAGAACTTTGTACACGCCTGATCCTGGAATGGTGCGGCGGCGAAGCGTCGGATGTGGTGATCGCGGGCGCGCTACCCCCGCCGCACAAGCCGATCCTGTTCGATCCGGCCCTGATCGAAAGCTTTGGCGGCATCCGGGTAGCCCGCGAACGGGTGATCGGCATTCTGCAGGATTTGGGTTTTGTGGTGGAAGATCACGGCATCTTGCACGTTGTCCCGCCCAGTTGGCGGCATGACGTGGACGGCCCGGCCGATCTGGTGGAAGAAGTGGTGCGCATTCACGGCCTTGCCGATGTGCCGTCGGTGGCGCTGGCCTCTACCCATGCCGTGGCGGCGCCGGTTCTGTCCAAGGCGCAGCGCCGCAGCCGCACCGCCCGCCGCGCCCTGGCCACACGCGGCTTCAATGAGACCGTGAGTTTTTCCTTCATCGCCCGCGATCACGCCAAGCTGTTTGGTGGCGGCGATGAATCGCGTCAGCTTTCCAACCCCATCGCCTCGGACCTGGATGCGCTGCGGCCGTCGGTCCTGCCCTCCCTGCTGGCGGCGGCGGCCCGCAATGCCGCGCGTGGCTTTGCCAATCTGCAATTGTTCGAAATCGGCGCGGCGTTCGACAGCGGCGTGCCGGAGGCCCAGAAGACTGTCGCCGCCGCCATCCGCACCGGCAACGCTGAGCGCCATTGGCAAAAGGGTGGGGAAGCGGGCGGCCTGTTCGCGGTGAAGGCCGATCTTCTGGCGGCGTTGGAAGCCATCACCGGCGCGCCCATGTCCGCGCCCATCACCCAGGGAGCCCCCGGCTGGTATCATCCGGGCCGCAGCGGCACCATCGCCATGGGCCCCAAGGTGATTGCACAATTTGGTGAGCTGCATCCCAAAGTGCTGGCGGCGTTCGACCTCAAAGGTCCAGCCGCCGGATTTGAAATCTTCCTGGACGCCATTCCCGACACCAAAACCAAAGGCAAAGCCAAGCCCTTGTTTGCGCCTTCGCCCTATCAGGCCATCGAACGCGATTTCGCCTTTGTGATGGACGAGAAACTGGCCGCTGGAGAGATTGTTAAAGCCGTCAAGCTGGCCGACCGCAACCTGATCGAGA
>DATEEB010000085.1:0-5022 GCA_035281345.1 Rhizomicrobium sp.
ATCACCAAGGCGTGGTTGGCGACCACGATATGGGCGTGGCGGGCGCGGCGGATGGCGCGTTCGATGAAACAGATGCGGTAATGCGGGCAGGCGGCGTAGATGCATTCGCCGCGCCGGTCGGTGACGGTGGACAGCGGCATAGAGGCGGCCAGAAAAGCGGGGAAACCGACGCCGGACAGGTCTCCATCGGTGGGCGAGGAGATCCAGCGCGCGATCAGCGCCAGTGCCACGGTGCGTTGGCCAGGCGCCAGCGCGGTCCTTTTCGCCGCTTCTTCAAAGTTCAGCAGGCAGAGATAATTCTCACGCCCCTTGCGCACCACCGCCTTTTGCGCGCGCTCGGCGGGATCGGGCCACAGATGCGCGATCTCCTGCACGATCTGGCGCTGCAGGTTGCGGGTATAAGTGGAAATCCAAAGACCCGGCCCGTTTTTGTCCGCCCACACGCTGGCGGGCGCCAGATAGCCCAGCGTCTTGCCAGTGCCGGTCCCCGCTTCCACCAGCGCCACGCGTGGGCTTCCTGCCTGTTCGCGCGGTCCGAACGCATAGGTTGCCGCGTCGCTATAGCTGGCCTGTTCGGGGCGCATCACATCCACCAGCTGGGCCAGGCGGGCGCGGGCTTCTACCGGTTCTACGCTTTGCGAACCCGGCTGACCCACCGGCGCCTGGTCCTCCCACGGAGTAAGGCCGCGCCAGGCTTCCAAACCGGCGATGGGCGAGCCGTGCGGCGCTTCACCGACAATGTCTTTCAAGAGTGGCGCCCAGCGCCAGCCGGCGCGGCCCAGCGTGCCCACCAAGGGCGCCAGCGCCGCCTGCACATCCGCCGGCCAGGCCGTGACTTCGTTCAGCAGGGTGCGCGCGATTCCATGCAGCGCCAGCGCGGATTGCTCCACTGTGTGCGGCGCCGCCAATCCCAGCGCCCGCGCCAGTCCCAAGGCGCTGGGCACAAAGGGCAGTCCGGGGCGCACAAAGACGAACAGTTCCAGCACATCGAAAAGCATGGCGGGCTTGGTGCCCAGCCGCCCGGCGACGAAAGCAGAATGCGCCACCAGGACATCGCCGCTTTCGAACAAGGCGCGCGCGTCACGCAGCTCCAGTCTTTCGCTTTGCCCATCGGCGCGCGCGATGGCGGCGCCGGGTGGAGCAGGAACAAGCGCGATCAGGCCGGATAGCGATTCCATGGGCGCGCGATATTGGAGAACGCGTGCACAACTTCATAGAGCTTTGATAACCCGTTTTATGTATTGAACCCCCATCCGTCGCAGCTCGGGTTTGCTCCGCAAACACCTCGCTGCGACACCTTCCCCCTTCCTGGCGCTTTGCGCCGAAGGGGGGAAGGAAGCTGGCGGATGCTGAGGGTCGCGCCGCGAAATGCGGCGCTCGAGATTATTTTGCTAAGCCACTTCGGGATAGAGATGGGTCAGCGCCTGGCGGGCTCGCATATGCTCGCCCACCACAATTTGGGCGGCATTGCGCAACTGGTGGCGGTTTTCTCCCTCGCGGGCTTTGCGCGAAAAATCGCGCGCCGCCTGGGTCACCGCCGCAAGCCCCAAACCGCCCGCCGCCCCGATGATGTCCTGGGCCAGCCGCGTAGCATCGTCCCATTTTTCCTCGGCACAGGCTTGCGCCAGCGCGCCGGTGAGCTGTTCGGCGGTGGCGATGTAGCATTGCAGGATTTCCACCAACACCGTCATGCCGACAGATTTCTCCAAAGTGTTGAAGGCTGCCGGATCGATGGCGGCGATGGATTCACTTCCGGCCTGCCCGGCGGGATGACACAGAAGGTCCAAGGCGCGATACAGCGGATCGGCTTGCAGCGGCCAGCGCAGCACCGAGCCGGTGGCGGCGGGCGGACGATTGCCGCGCAGCAGGATGGCAATCAAGGGCGCCTTCACGCCCGGCGCGGCGGCCAGCATGTCGGCGTCATCGGCGCCTGTCAGGATGGCGTCGAAATGCTCGCCACTGGCGCGTTCCACCGCCTGGGCCAAGCTGGTGGCATGCACCACGCGATTGCCGAACGGTTCCAGCAGGCGCGATGCACTTTGCGCCACTTCGCTATTGGGCAGGAAGAACAGCAGCGCCAGGCCGGTGGGGGGCCGCACTTGGCCTTCGGTTTCTTCGGCTTCGGTGCCGGCGCCGCAAGCGATGCCGGATACCGGCAAGGTGAAGAAGAATTGCGCCCCTTCACCCGGCTTGCTGGTAAAGCCGATCGTGCCGCCGGCCTGTTCCACCACGCGCTTGGCCACCGCCAGGCCCAGCCCTGCGCCCTGTTGCTGCTGCCGGGCATAGGAGGAATCGCCGGTCGAAAAGGGGTTGAAGAGTTGCGCGACCGCGTCCGCCGCCACGCCGGAGCCGGTATCGGACACGCAGAAGCGCACCGATTGCATATCTTGGCTCGCCTCCAAATGGATATCCACCAAGCCGCGCTCGGTGAATTTCAAGGCATTGTCCGTCAGCTTGAGCAGCACTTGGCGCACCCGACGCGGATCCGCCGCCACCCGCGGCAAGTTGGGCGCGGCGCTCAACGTCAAATGCAATTGCTTTTCCCAGGCGCGTGGCTGCAGCAGCCGCGCCACCGCGCGCGCCGCCTGGAGAGGATCGCAATCTTCGTCTTCGGCTTGCTGAATATCGTCGCGGGTCAGGGCGATGACATCCTCGATCAGGGTCTGCAAGCCGCGGCCGGCCTGCAGCATGACTTTGACATGGTCCTTTTGCTGCTTGGCCAGTTCCGAACGTTCCAGCAGCTGCGCCATGCCCAACAGTGCGTTCAAGGGCGTGCGCAATTCGTGCGAGATATTGGCGATGAAAGACGCTTTCACCTGGGCGCTGACCTGCGCTTCGTCGCGGGCTCGCACCGCGTCGCTTTTTTCGCCCTGCAGCCGGATCACCAGTTCGCCATTCTCATTGCGCAATTGGATGCTTTCGTCCAGCAGCCGCGCCATGCCCTGGCAATAGTTGATCAATACGGTGGCGAACAGCACCACCAGGATGGCGGTGCAATTGGCGTAAAGCCCACCCTGCCACAGCAAGAGGCCGACCAGAGGCGTCAGCGCAAACAAGGTATGGACGATATAGGCGGGGCGGTGGGCCGAGCGGGCGATGAACTCCGTCGCCGTCATGCCCAGAAAGGCCAGGGCCAGATAGGCCTGGGCCGGGAAGGAATTCCACACAAACCAGACCAGCGCCGCCGCGCCCCAGGTGGCGCCGGAAATGGCCGAGACAAAAGTGTAGCGCCAGGCCCAGAATTGCGGATCGCTGCCGGGCGCGCGGTTTTTATAGGCGGTGGTGAGCTGCTCGGCCGCGATCACCACGGTCAACTGCAAAAGCAGCGGCATCAGCGGCAGGATGCTGGCTTGGCGGCCCGCGATCAGGGTGGCGGGAACGCACAGAACCGCGAAAGGGAGGGAAAGATAGTGACGTCCCAACGCGTACAGAATATCGATGCGGCCGGCGAATACCGGATCGCCGAGTTTTTCCTGTTGCGGCAATTGCCCGGTCATTGCGTAAATCCCCGCCAAAGCCTAGCTTTCGCGCCCTTTCGAAACGCTTAAATCAGCCTTAACAAAGCATGAAGACGCTCCCGAACGTGACGCCCGAACAAGCGCTTGCCGCCAAGGCCTGGCCGTTCGAAGAGGCCCGCAGGCTCTTGGCGCGGGCCCAGGCGCGCAAAAAAGCGGGCCAACCGGTGGATTTCGTGCTGTTCGAGACCGGCTATGGCCCTTCCGGCCTGCCGCATATCGGCACTTTTGGCGAGGTCGCCCGCACCAGCTGGGTCCGTCATGCCTTCGAGACGATGTCGGACATCCCCACCCATCTGATCGCTTTCTCGGACGACATGGACGGCTTGCGCAAGGTACCCGACAATCTGCCGCAGCAGGATATGCTGGCGTCCCATCTGGGCAAGCCGCTCACCGCCATCCCCGATCCGTTTGGCACCCATGAAAGCTTCGGCCATCACATGAATGCGCGGCTGCGCGCTTTCCTGGACAAGTTCGGCTTCCGCTATGAATTCTATTCTTCCACCGCCACGTACAAATCGGGCCGCTTCGATCAGGCGCTGCTGCGCATTCTGGCCAGTTACGATCAGGTGATGGCGGTGATGCTGCCGACTTTGGGCGAGGAACGGCAGCAGACCTATTCGCCCTTCCTGCCGGTATCGCCGCGCAGCGGCAAGGTGCTTCTGGCCAAGGTGGTGGCGCGCGATTTGTCCGCCGGCACCATCACCTATGTCGAGGAAGACGGCAGTCATGAGACCGTGCCGGTCACCGGCGGCCACTGCAAGCTGCAATGGAAGCCCGACATGGGCATGCGCTGGGCGGCGCTGGGCGTGGACTATGAGATGTACGGCAAGGACCATCTCTCACAAGCGCCGCTCTACAGCGCCATCTGCAAGATCGCGGGCGGGGTGCCGCCAGAACAGTACATGTACGAGATGTTCTTGGACGATCAGGGGCAGAAAATTTCCAAGTCCAAGGGCAATGGCATCAGCCTGGACGATTGGCTGACTTATGGCTCACCGGAAAGCCTGGCGCTGTTCATGTTTCAAAAGCCGCGCACGGCCAAGAAGCTGTATTTCGATGTGATCCCCAAGGCGGTGGATGAGTATATCGCCTTCTTGGAATCCTATCACGCGCCGCAAACCGCCGACGAGCAGAGGCTGGAAAACCCGGTCTGGCATATTCATGCCGGCCAGGTTCCGCAGGAGCGCTATCCGGTCAGCTTTGCCTTGTTGCTCAATCTTGTTTCGGCGTCGAACGCCCACAATCGCGATGTGCTGTGGGGCTTCATCCGCGCCTATTCGCCCGAAGCGGTGTCGCCGCAGAGCAATCCGGGCCTGGAGCAGTTGGTGGCGTTCGCGCTGCGCTATTACGAAGATTTCGTGAAGCCCAGCAAAGTCTATCGTGCCCCCGACGCCAAGGAGCGCGCCGCGCTGGAAGATCTGGCGGACCAGCTGGAAAAACTGGGGGATGAGCGCGACGGCAAGCTGGTGCAGGACGTTATCTATGAAATTGGCAAGGCGCACGG
>DATEEB010000086.1:0-2523 GCA_035281345.1 Rhizomicrobium sp.
TGCACCACATCGTCGGTTTCGGCGGCAAAGCCGATCACCAGCCTGGGCCGCGCGGCATGCGCCGCCAGCGTCGCCAGAATGTCGGGATTTTCCACCAGTTTGATCAGGGGCACGACGCGGTCAGTGGATTTCTTGATCTTGCTGTTGGCGGCGATATCGGGCCGCCAATCGGCCACGGCGGCGGCCATCACCAGCACATCGGCGGGCAGGGCGGCTTCGCAAGCCGCCAGCATCTCGCGCGCCGTGGTGACGCGCTGCAGCTTGACGCCATCGGGCGCAGGCAGCGAAACCGGACCCGAGATCAAGGTGGTCTGCGCCCCCGCGCGCATCAGAGCTTCGGCGATGGCATAGCCTTGCTTGCCGCTGGAATGATTGGCCAGGAAACGCACAGGGTCCACCGGTTCGCGGGTGGGCCCCGCAGTCACCAGCGCCTTGATGCCTGCCAGCGGGCCCTTGATCGCCAGGGCCTGTTCAATCGCCACTACGATCTCCAAGGGTTCGGCCATGCGCCCTGGACCGAATTCGCCGCAGGCCATTTCGCCGTCATTGGGGCCGGCAAACAGCACGCCGTCCTTTTCCAAAAGGGCGCGGTTGCGTTTGACGGAGGCGCTTTCCCACATCCGCACATTCATGGCCGGCGCCATCAGCACAGGTTTGTCGGTGGCGAGCAGCGTGGTCGAAGCCAGATCATTGGCCAGTCCGTTCGCCATCTTGGCCATCAGATCGGCGGTGGCCGGCGCCACCACCACCAGATCGGCGCTGCGCGACAGCTGGATATGCCCCATTTCGGCTTCATCGGTCAGGCTGAAAAGATCGCTGAAGATTTTTTCCCCTGTCAGGGCGGATACGGATAAGGGCGTGACGAACTCTGCGCCCGCCTTGGTCAGGATGGCGCGGATTTTGACGCCGCGTTCGGCCAAACGCCGGATCAGCTCGAGGCTTTTGTAAGCCGCGATGCCACCGCCGATGATCAGAAGAATGCTTTTGCCGCGCACCAGAAATCCACGCCTGTGGGGCGGGGTATATAGCAAATCACGGCGCCGCAGTGTAGTTCCGCCATAAGCGGCTGAAAACACGAAGTAAATATCGAGTTAAGCCCCCATTCATTTTGCTCTGCCATGCTTTCTGCCATGAGGATGACAACCGGCGACCTCTATAGACTGGCAGGCGATCTGGCCGCTGAACACGGTGCGGCGGCTTCCGATTATGCCAGCCGCGCGGTGATGACCCTGGAAGCGGAAGGCTCCCACGAACGGGCGAAATTCTGGTTTTTGATGCTGGTGCTGCTGGGCGATATCCATTCCGGCCGCGTCAATCCCGACGCCCATATCACTATTCACTGAACCATCCGCCGCTGGCGCTTTTGCTGACCGGCCTCACGCGTTAGCATCCTCGCGCAGCCGCGAAGGACTCCCATGCCTCTTGATCCGTTGGTGAAAGCCTTCCTCGACAGGGCGGCCCAAATCCCGCGCCCCAAGCCCTGGGAGGTGGTGCCCGCCTTGGCGCGCCAATCCTTCACCGGCATGATGCAATTGACCGGTGCCAAGGATGTCCCTGTCGGCAAGGTGGAGAATTTCACCATCCCAGGCCCAGGCGGAGAAATTCGCGCGCGCGCCTATGCGCCCGTTGCCGCGGCTGGGCCCTTGCCGGCCCTGATTTATTTTCATGGCGGCGGTTTTGTCGTCGGCAGTTTGGAAAGCCACGACGGATTGTGCCGCCTTTTCACCGCGGAGGGCGGTTTCAAAGTGATCTCGGTGGATTATCGCCTGGCGCCGGAACACCGTTATCCGGCGGCGGTGGACGATGCCTGGGCCGCGACCCAGTGGATCGAAGAGAACGCCGCCGCGCTGGGCGTGGATGCCGGACGCATCGCGGTGGGCGGCGACAGCGCGGGCGGGATGCTCGCCGCCATCATCACCCAATTGGCGCGGGAAAAAGGTGGAGTGAAGATCGCCTACCAGATGCTGTTGTTTCCCAACACCCAGGTGGGCGGGGAGACGGTATCGCTGCAGCAATTTGCCGTGGGTCACTTTCTGGAACGCCGGGCCATCGAATATTTCCAATCGCTCTATCTGGAGCCGGGCGCGGACACCATGTCCCCCAAGGTTTCGCCATTGCGTGCCAAGGATTTTTCCGGCTTGCCGCCCGCCTATGTGATGCTGGGCGGTTATGATCCCCTGCATGACGAAGGCCTTGCCTATGCCCAGAAGCTGCGCCTGGCGGGCGTGAAGGTCACGCTCGCCGACTATGCCGATATGGTGCATGGCTTCATCTATCTGCAGACTGTGCTACCGCAGGCGCGCGATGCGGTGGCCCAGGCGGCGAAGGCCATCAAGCAGGCCCTGGACGCGGCCTAGGGTCTGTACTCAATAAGATTCCCTTAATTGAGGGATTGTGATTCAAGTTCTCCGAAGGTGATTTGGAGACTTGAATGGCCAAGCAAGTTTATTGGCTGAGCGAGGCTGAATGGCGGCGGATCGAGCCACTTTTACCCAAGGGGCGCAAAGGAGCTCACCGGGTCGA
>DATEEB010000087.1:0-9948 GCA_035281345.1 Rhizomicrobium sp.
GATCCCCGCCAGCGACAGATGGTCGGCGTCCTTCACCACCGGCACCACCAGCCCGCGCTCGGTCGAGACGGCGATGCCGATGTCGTAATAATTCTTGTAGATGATGTTGTCGCCTTCGATCTCGGCATTGATGTTGGGCAGGTCCTTCAAGGCCGCCACCACCGCCTTGGTGAAGAAGCCCATGAAGCCCATCTTGACGCCATGCTTCTTTTCGAAGCTGTCCTTATAGGTGGCGCGCAGGCCCATCACCGCCGTCATGTCCACTTCGTTGAAGGTGGTGAGCTGGGCGGCGGTGTTCTGGGATTCCTTCAGGCGCAGCGCGATGGTTTTGCGCAGCCGCGTCATCGCCACTTTTTCCTCGCGGGCTTCGTTATGGCGCGGGCCTGAAGAAATAGGAGAGGGCGGTGCGGCGGCCGCTTGCGGCGCGCTGGACCGGGCGGCAAGCGCGCCCAGCATGTCGCCCTTGGTGACCCGGCCATCCTTGCCGGTGCCGGCGACGGAGGACAGGGCAATGCCGGATTCCTCGGCAATGCGTTTGGCGGAGGGCATGGCAGGCGTTTCAGATTTCTGTGTATCGGCTTTGGCGGCGGGAGCAGCGGGTTTGGGCGCTTCCGCTTTGGGCGCGGGCTTGGGCGCCGGGGCGGAACCCGCCTTATTTGCGGCTGCGCCGGCTTGGCCTTCGGCAATGGCGCCCAGCAGCGCGCCCACCGAAACGGTTGCTCCGGCCTGGGCGGAAATGGATTCGATGGCGCCGTCGGCGGGCGAAGGCACTTCCACCGTCACTTTGTCGGTTTCCAGTTCCAGCAGCGGCTCGTCCCGCTTCACCGCATCGCCTTCCTTCTTGAACCATTTGGAGATGGTGGCTTCGGTGACGGACTCGCCCATCGCGGGCACTTTGATTTCGACGGTCATGGATGACTCTTGGCTCTAGAGGGAGAGTGCTTCGTTGAGGAATTGGGCGAGTTCCGCCAGATGCTGTTTCATCAGGCCCGCCGCGGTCGAGGCATATTCGGGGCGTCCGGCATAGCGCGGGCTGGCCTTGCCGCCCAGCTTGGCGACGGTGTCTTCGATGCGCGGCCGCACAAAGCTCCAGGCGCCCTGGTTCTTGGGCTCTTCCTGGCACCAGATCAGTTCGGCCTTGGGGAAGCGGTTCAGTTCCTGCGCCAGAACATTTTCCGGGAAGGGATAGAGCTGCTCCATGCGCAGAATCTGGATGCGGTTTTCGCCGCGCTTCTCGCGCTCCTCCATCAGGTCGAAATAGACCTTGCCGCTGCACAGCACGACGCGCTTGATCTCGTGATCGGGCACCAGCTGAACGGTGGTGGCGCCGGGCACCACTTCGGCCTGGTCGCGCAAAACGCGGTGGAACGAGGTGCCGGGCAGCATGTCGGTGAAGAAGCTGGTGCACTTTTTGTGGCGCAGCAGCGACTTGGGCGTCAGCACGATCAGCGGCTTTCTGAAGCTGCGATGCATCTGACGGCGCAGGATATGGAAATAATTGGCCGGGGTGGTGGGCACGCAGACCTGCATATTGTCCTGGGCGCAAAGCTGCAGATAACGCTCAAGCCGCGCCGAACTGTGTTCCGGGCCCTGGCCCTCATAGCCGTGCGGCAACAGCAAGGTCAGGCCCGACATGCGCAGCCATTTCATTTCGCCGCTGGCGATGAACTGGTCCATCACCACCTGGGCGCCATTGGCGAAATCACCGAACTGGGCTTCCCATAACACCAGCGCCTTGGGCTCGGCGGTGGAATAGCCATACTCAAAGCCCAGCACCGCTTCTTCCGACAACAGGGAGTCGATGACCTCGAAGTGGCCCTGATTCTCGCCAACATGCTGCAGCGGGAAATAGCGTTCCTCGGTCTTTTGATCCACCAGGGCGGCATGGCGCTGGCTGAAGGTGCCGCGCTGGGAATCCTGGCCGGACAGACGGATGTAGTGGCCTTCATTCAGCAAGGTGCCGAACGCCAAGGCTTCGCAGGTCGCCCAATCGAAGCCCTCGCCGGTCTCGAACATCTTGGCCTTGGCTTCCAGCTGGCGAGCGATGGTCTTGTGCAGATTAAAGCCTTCGGGGGCGGTGACCAGCGCCTTGCCGACTTGGCGCAATTCCTTCTCGGCGACGCTGGTTTCCCCGCGCCGGTCGCTGTTCTTGGGCGCGACTTCCAAGCCTTGCCAGCGGCCGTCCAGCCAATCGGCCCGGTTGGGAAGATGGGATTTGGACGCGTTGAATTCCTCGTCCAGCCGCTGGTTAAAGGCCGCCGCCATGGCATCGGCGTCGGCCTGGGTCAGCGTGCCTTCCTGGACCAGCTTGGCGGCGTAGAGCTGCAGCGTGGAGGGATGATCCTTGATCACCCGGTACATCTGCGGCTGGGTGAAGGCGGGCTCGTCGCTCTCATTATGCCCGAACCTGCGATAGCAGATCATGTCGAGCACCACGTCCTTCTTGAACTTCTGGCGGAACTCGATGGCGATGCGGGTGGCATGCACCACGCTTTCCGGATCGTCGCCATTCACATGGAATATGGGGGCCTGCACCATCAGGGCGATGTCGGTGCAATAGGGCGATGAGCGCGAGAAGATCGGCGCGGTGGTGAAGCCGATCTGGTTGTTGATCACGAAATGCATGGTGCCGCCGGTGCGGAAGCCCTTGATACCCGACATGGCGAAACATTCCGCCACCACACCCTGGCCGGCAAAGGCCGCGTCGCCATGGATCAGCACCGGCAGGACCGAGGTGCGCGCATCGATATCGCGCAGCTGCCATTGTTTGGCGCGCGCCTTGCCCAGCACCACCGGGTTGACGATTTCCAGATGCGAGGGATTGGGGGTCAGCGACAGATGCACTTTCTTGCCGTCGAACTCGCGGTCCGAGGAGACGCCCAGATGGTATTTGACGTCGCCCGAACCTTCGACATCGTCGGGATTTGCCGCACCGCCTTGGAATTCATGGAACAGCTGGCGATAGGACTTTCCCATCACATTGACCAGCACGTTCAGGCGGCCGCGATGGGCCATGCCCACCACGATTTCGCTGACGCCCAACTGGCCGCCGCGCTTGATGATCTGTTCCAGCGCGGGGATGGTGGCTTCGCCACCGTCCAGTCCGAAACGCTTGGTGCCGACAAACCGGTTGGCGGAGAATTTCTCGAACCCTTCCGCCTCGATCAGCTTGTTGAGGATGGCCTTCTTGCCTTCCGGCGTGAAATGGATCGCGTCGCCCTCGATGCGGCGCTGCAGCCAGCTTTTCTGCTCCGCATCGTTGATGTGCATGAACTCATAGCCGATGCGGCCGCAATAGATGCCGCGCAGCTTGTCCAGCAATTGGCGCGGTGTGGCGGTGGTGAAACCCAGAATGCCATCAACATAAACCGGCGCATCCAGAGCGGCGCCTTCGAACTGATAGTGTTTGGGATCCAAAGTGGGCTGCGGTGTGCGCGGGGTGATGCCCAAGGGATCCAGATCGGCTTCCAGATGTCCGATCATGCGATAGGCGCGGATCATCTGTACGGCATGGATGGACTGTTTGGAGGCTTCGCTGCTGTCACCGGCGCTAGGCGCGGCGGCGGCAGGTGCGGCCTTCGCGGGCTTGGCCCCCGAAGCCTTCGGCGAAGGGGGCTCCTGGCCCGTCAGCGCGGCGATCAGATCCCCGCTGGCGATATCGGGACGGCTGTCGCGCTTCCAAGCCGGGCCACGGCCCAGCTGGGTGGGGCCGAGGCCCTGATCGCCGGTTTGGGAAAAATAAGCCTGCCAGCCTTCATCCACCGAGGTGGGGTTGGCGATCCAGGCGGCATACATCTGCTCGATATAGGCGGCGTTGGTGCCGTTGAGGAAAGAGGTCGCTTCGAAGATCTCATTCGAGGCGCGATTCAACCGATCTGATGGGGATTGCTCAGTCATATCAAACGCTTATGGGGTGGCTTGTTGGGCCTGTCCCCTTCCTGGGTGGCGCGTCGTTTGCGGCGTGGGTGGTAGCGCCTTCTGCGAGGCGATTCAACGCCGAATGCGGTTAATATGGGCTCAATAGCCCGGCAAAACCAGGGCAACGGATGGCCCGCATACGCATGCCCGCGACGCCCTATTTTTGGGGCTTCGAACCGTAGGTTCGAAGCGGCGCAGCGCGGCGCGCGACAGCGCAGTGAGCCGCGCGAGCCGGGGTCCGCCCGTAGCACCGTTAGGTGCGCAGGGCGGAGGGGATCATTTACCAGAGAGCAGATCGACCAGGGTGGTGCCCAGCGCTGCCGGATTCGGCGAGACGCGGATGCCCGCCGCCTTCATCGCTTCGATCTTGGAATCCGCGCCGCCTTTGCCGCCCGAAATGATGGCGCCGGCATGGCCCATGCGGCGGCCGGGCGGGGCGGTGACCCCGGCGATGAAGCCGACCATGGGCTTTTTCACTTTGGAGCGCTTGATGAAGTCGGCGGCGTCTTCCTCGGCGCTGCCGCCGATCTCGCCGATCATGATGATCGACTTGGTCTCCGGATCGGCCAGCAGCATTTCCAGCACGTCAATATGTTCGGTGCCTTTGACCGGATCGCCGCCGATGCCGACGCAAGTGGTCTGGCCCAGGCCGACCGCCGTGGTCTGCCATACCGCTTCATAGGTCAGGGTGCCGGAGCGCGAGACGATGCCCACGCTGCCGCGCTTGTGGATATGGCCGGGCATGATGCCGATCTTGCATTCGCCGGGGGTGATCACGCCGGGGCAGTTGGGCCCGATCAGCCGCGACTGGGAGCCCGACAGCGCGCGCTTGACCTTGACCATGTCCAAGACCGGAATGCCTTCGGTGATGCAGACGATCAGCGGTACTTCCGCGTCAATCGCTTCCAGGATGGCGTCGGCGGCGAAAGGCGGCGGCACATAGATGGCGCTGGCATCGGCGCCGACTTTTTCGCGTGCCTCGCGCACGGTGTCGAAAACGGGGAGGCCCAGATGCGTCGAGCCGCCTTTGCCGGGCGTGGTGCCGCCGACCATTTTGGTGCCGTAAGCGATGGCCTGTTCGGAATGGAAAGTGCCCTGATTGCCGGTGAAGCCCTGGCAAATGACCTTGGTGTGTTTGTCGACGAGGATGGACATAAGGGTTCGTCCTGCTTCAGAGAATTTGAATAACGGTTTCCGAAGTGTGGCCTGCGGCCTTTTCTTCGGCACTAGGATTGCCGCGCCCGATGAGAAGGTTGCCATTGTCGAAATGCAACATAGTCACGGAGGCGCCCGGGGGCAGAATGTTGTTATTTTTAAACCGCCCGTCAGTGGTCAGGAGGTCAATGACTTTTTTGCTATCCAGGTCAAAGCCGGCAACACCGCATTCGTCTCTTGGCCGCACGGTGGTGGTGGTCTTCGCGGTAAAAACGATAAAGGCGTCGGGCGTACTGTCGGTCTTCCAGCTCAGAACCGGGGGGGGCTCACCACCGCCCTCTTTTTTTACGCGCAAGGGCGCCATTTTAGGATCAATGCTCTTCCAGCCACCAGCACTTGCCTGTTCGATGACGGCGTCAGAGCTGAATTTTGTGTCAAAGCAAGTTTTGAGAAATTGCGCGACGAGAGCCTGCTCCCGCATCGGCGCACTCGGCTCCTGACCCCGCGCAGTAACGGGCAGTAAACTCAGCGCAACAAGCGTGAAGCGGAAGAATTTCATCCTTTGACGGCCTTGACCACCTTCTGCGCGGCGTCGGCGAGATTGTCCGCGGATGTGATCGCCAGGCCCGATTTGGCCAATATTTCCTTGCCCAATTCGACATTGGTGCCTTCCAGCCGGACCACCAGCGGCACGCTCAGCGAAATTTCCTTGGCGGCGGCGACGATGCCTTCGGCGATGATGTCGCATTTCATGATGCCGCCGAAGATATTGACCAGGATGCCTTTCACGTTCGGGTCGCTGACGATGATCTTGAAGGCCTGGGTGACTTTTTCCTTGCTGGCGCCGCCGCCCACATCCAGGAAGTTGGCGGGCTCGCTGCCGAACAGCTTGATGATGTCCATGGTCGCCATGGCCAGGCCCGCGCCGTTCACCATGCAACCGATCTCGCCATCCAGCTTGATATAGGACAGGTCGAATTTGCTGGCTTCCACTTCCGCCGGATCTTCCTCATCCAGGTCGCGCAGTTCCTGAATGTCCTTGTGGCGGTACAGCGCATTGTCGTCGAAATTCACCTTGGCATCCAGGCAGATGATGTTGCCGTCCTTGGTCACCACCAGCGGATTGATTTCCAGCAGACTCATATCCTTGGCCAGGAAGGCTTCGTACAGCGCCTTGACCAGCTTGCCGATCTGCTTGGCCTGCTCGCCCTTGAGCCCCAAGGCCACCGCGATCTCATTGCCGACATAGGGCGAATAACCGGCCGCCGGTTCGATCTGGAAGGTGTGGATTTTTTCCGGCGTCTTGTGCGCCACTTCCTCAATGTCCATGCCGCCTTCGGTGGAGACGATGAAGGCGATGCGGCTGGTGGCGCGGTCCACCAAAGCTGACAGATAAAGTTCGCGTTCGATCGCCGAGCCGTCTTCGATATAGAGCCGCTTGACCAACCGGCCCGCCGGTCCGGTTTGATGGGTGATCAGGGTCATGCCCAAAATCCGCTGGGCTTCCTTTTTCACATCTTCGATGGACTTGACGACTTTGACGCCGCCGCCCTTGCCGCGGCCGCCGGCATGAATTTGCGCTTTGACCACCCACACCGGGCCGCCCAGTTCTTCCGCGCACCGGACAGCTTCCTCAACGGTGAAGGCGGGCTTGCCCTTTGGCACCGGCACGCCGAATCCGCGCAGCACCTCTTTAGCTTGATATTCGTGAATATTCATGGGGTTAGCCCTGAAACGGGGGTGGGAAAGCGGGCGCACAATAGCAGGGCAAAGGCCATGTGCAACGCGGCAGATGGACCCCGAAGACGCGTCTTTCGTCTCGAAACAGGACAGCGGGCTTTCCGGTTCGTTTGCGAGACGCCCATGGGTGCCGTCCTAACCACAAAATACCCGGCTAAGCCGCTGGCATGGCTTTCGCTCTGTCTGTTCCCAAGGGTGCGCGAACCGTTCCGTAACGGAGCAGCGCGGCCCGGCAGGACAGGAATTGAACGGGTCATGAAGCACAAGAACTCGCATCTTTTGGTCGGATATTGGAGCCGGCTGCGCAAGGGGCGCGCTGTCCCCGACCAAAGCGACATCGATCCGCGCACCATCAAGCGCCTTTTGTCCTATGTCTTCATCCTGGATTGCGACAATCCGGCCCGTCCCCGCTATCGCTTGGCGGGCACCGCGCTGTGCGAGCGCTTCGGTTTTGAACTGAAAGGCACCAGCTTTTTGGGCCATTGGGAATCG
Organism: Rhizomicrobium sp.; assembly: GCA_035281345.1. Taxonomy (GTDB): domain Bacteria; phylum Pseudomonadota; class Alphaproteobacteria; order Micropepsales; family Micropepsaceae; genus Rhizomicrobium. Next base: position 7,306 of record DATEEB010000087.1, read on the forward strand.
CAATCCGGCCTGGCGCTGGCCTCGCTGTTGCGTCAGGCCCTGAAAGCCGGCCAGCCCGTCTGTCTTTCCTCCATCGCCGCCACCGCCGACAATGGCATGGTGGAACTGGAAACCATCCTCACCCCGGTTTCCTTCAATGGCGGGGCGGCGACGCGTTTCTTCGGGATGGTGCAGATGTTGGGCGATCCCACCCCGCTTTTGGGCCGGTCCATCGCTTATGAACGGCTGGTCGGCTCGCAGTTGATCCAGGAAGACGAACCGCTTCCGGTGTTCGATGAAAAGGAGCCGCCGCCTCCGCCACCGCCGCCCCAACTGCGCACCCATCCCAAGGCGCCCTATCTGCGCTTGGTGGTATCGCAAGACAATCCCGCCTTGCTGCATTTCGGCTCGGGCGATCTGCTGGAGAAAATGTTCGATGTGCTGGCGCGCTGGCACGCCGCCAACAACCAGGATGTGGACCGCTTGGTCTAACTGACCGGCGAGCCGGCGGTGCTTCGTCCGGTTAGGGCCTTGGCGGCGTACTGGTGGACGGGTTGTTGAGATCGGGCCGCTGGGCCGGAAGATCCTTGACCGGCGGATTGTCCACCGGATCGTTGCGCAGGATATTGCGATCCAGGAAGGCCGCGCCGGTCTTGCGCTGCAAATAGGGAATTTCATAGGCCTCGACCTTGTTGCGATAGGCCTGAAAAGTCGCCTCGTCTTGCGGCGTGCGCTTGTCGCAGCGTTCCGCCGGCAAGCGCGCCTGCTCCTGGCACCACAGATCGAAATTCATTTCCTTGACGGCATAGTTGCCGTCGCGCTGCGCCAGCGCGGGTTCCGCGGGCGCGGCCAAAAGTAAGACGGCGAGAAGGGACCGTTTCATGTCCTGACACTAGGCGCTTTGGCGCGGGTTGGACAGGCGCAAAAACAATGGCCCGCGCCTTTTGCGGCGCGGGCCAAGTTAATGACTATCGCAATCTTAATGATTACGGCTGTAACGCAATCACCGTGCGGCGGTTCTTGGCTTCCTTCACGCCATCTTCGGTCTGTACCGCCAGATCGGTTTCACCCACGCCGCTGGCATGCAAAGCGGCGCGGCGCGCGCCCATCTGCACCAGGGCTTCCACCACCACATTGGCACGGCGAACCGAAAGCCTTTGATTGTAGTCGGACGGGCCCGATGTGTCGGTGTGGCCCACAACATTGATGTTGGCTTGGCCGCCGGTGCGCGCCGTGGCGATCACATCGTCGAGCACCTTCAGTTGTTCAGCCTTCAGGGTCCAGGAGTCGAAGTCGAAAAAGACCGTGAAATCGGCGGGGGCGGCGGCAGGAGCCGGTGCAGGGGCCGGGACGGGCGCCGGCGCGGGGGGCGGTGGCGGCGCCGGACGGGCGGCGGTTTCCAACCGCATCAACGAGGAGTCCAGGGCCGTTTTGCAAGCCTGGCTGGCGGCCGCGGCGGTGGGCACGGTGCCATACAAAACCCAGCAATCGTAATCGGCTTGGGCGCGGGCGGCCTGCTCGGGGAACTGGTCCTTGCCGGCGGCCAGGGCCCGGTCCAACCGGGCGCGGATGGTGGTTTGGGCCGGCCCGGAGGCCGCTTCCGGCTCCGGTTCGGTGCCGGTATCGGCCAACTCCGCCTTGGCGGTGAAGGCCTTGGCGAGCAGATCGCTGGAGGTATCGCTGCTGGAGAAGGGATCGAACATATCCCAGAAGGACCCTTCGGCTGCCGGTTCAGAGGGGAGCGCCGACGCTTCTGTGGCCAGATCGCTGTAATTCTTCGATAGGGCCTGGGTGAACGGCGACCCGGCCATTTCCCCGCTATCGTCGCTGGAACAAGCGGCCAAGCCGAAGGCCAGGACGCCGGCGGCGGCAAGCATGGTCAGGCCGCGGCTCATGCCGCGAGAAGCTGCAAGAAAGCGCATTTGTTGGTCCCCACTGGAAGCATGCTGACAGGGCCCAGCCCTGCCAATGCCGAAAATTTTACCCATCATTCCTATAGCGCGGCGGACAAGGGGGAAAAAGCCCTTGTTTCAAATTGAAGGCGCCCTGGCAGGGTCCAAATCGGCATTTTTGGGTCAGGAAGGGCTTGTTTGTTCCTTCTTGAGGGGTGGTGGTAACGTCCTGTTGACCTTGGCGGGCGTAGAACCGGACGGGGACCTTAACAATTGGGGCAGGCCCAATGCAGGGCTTGGCGAGGGCTATGAAGGACGCCGAACCGGTCGCCGCGAAAGCGGGCGCCGAACGCCGACGCTTCCGCCGGGTCAAGGTGGATTTGCCGGGCCGTCTATTCCTTCCCGCCGACAGCGTCGAAGCGCGTTGCACCGTGGCCGACTTGTCGCCCGGCGGCGCGGCGATCGCCTGCGAAACCGTTCCCGAGGCGGGCACGCCGGTGGTTCTCTACATCGACAGTTTCGGCCGTTTCGAAGGCACTGTGGTGCGCCGCGACGGCACTGGCTTCGGCATCGCCTTTGTCTGCACGCCTTCCAAGCGCGAACGCACCGCCGAACAACTGATTCTATTTCTCAACAAGACGCTGGTGGACGATTCCGCCCTTCGCCGTCATGAACGCTCCAGCCAGAAGGGCTTTGCCAAATTCACCCGCGCCGACGGACAGGTCGTCCGTTGCGAAGTCACCGACATTTCGGTGGGCGGCGTATCTTTACG
>DATEEB010000088.1:0-7559 GCA_035281345.1 Rhizomicrobium sp.
CGGACATTGCGGCGCACGGGCCTGGCGGCATCCCCATTGAGCTGTTCCGCCGCCTGGGCGATCTGGGACAGGGCCTTGACGAATTTCTGACGTTCCGGCTGGGGCAAGGCCTCCAAAAGGGCGCGCTCTGCGCGATCCGCAGCGTTGCGGGCGCCGCGCAGCGCCTTGCGGCCCGAAGGACTGATGGCCACGGCGTTGGCGCGCGCATCTTCTTCGGTGCGTTCGCGCGACAGCAAGCCTTTTTCCAGCATCCGTCGCACCATCTCGGCCAGTGTGGAACGATCGATGCCGGTGATCTCCACCAGCGCGGTCTGGCTGGCGCCGTCATTCTGTTCCAGGGCGCAGAGCAGCGTGAATTGCTGCTTGGTCAATTCCTTGCCGCCAGCTTCGCGCGCATAAAGGTCGCCATAGAATTGCTGACAACGGCGGATCAGGTGAGAGGGCGCTTCGGAAAGGTCAAAGCCGTTCCCTGGCCTGCGCTGCCCCTTCATCATTCATGACCCCTTATTATTTTGCCGCTCTCGTCCCGGTGCGCCGCTATCGATCAGGACCCTTATGCGGGTTCTCGGAAAAAGGCGTTGCGCTCCGGAGGTCGAAGTTAAAACGGTTTTGCATGCAGAAGTCCATGCGCAAATTTTGCCGATGCGACCTTGCAAAATACGTATCCCATGATCCATGCGCGTCTTGCGCGGATTGAACGGTAACCTCTGCGTGGTTTGCGCGCATGGGCACTATGTTTGGTAGGACTGTGGCTTAAGCGCACCATCGCCGCGAAGCGCGTAGTGTTTTTAAGAAGATAGTCCGCATGGCCTGCGGCGGGGCGTATCAATCTTGCGCGCTGTTGTCGCTGTCCTCGCGGTGGACCTGATGCTTTATCAGCAGAGGCGCCTGTGCAAACGCGAAGAGCACGGTCAGGGCAATCATGCCGATCTTGCCATAGGCCCAGACGGTCGTGCTGACGTTGCGCCATAGGAGCTCATTGAGGCTCATGAGCACCAAGAAGAATACCCCCCAGCGTAGCGTTAGTTTCTTCCAGCCCGCATCGTTAAGTTCGAAGGCCATGGTCAAAAGATATTTAATGAACAAGCGGTTGAAGAGCAGCCCGCCGAGCAGCGTCAGTCCGAAGAAACCGTAGATCAGTGTCGGCTTCATCTTGATGAAAATCTCGTTTTTGAAATAAAGCGTCAGGCCGCCGGTGATCATCACCACGGTTGCGGTGAAGAGCGGCGCGGGCGAAAGCTTGCGTTCCAGCCCATAGCCGATCGCCAACGCCACCAGGACCGCGACCATGAAAGCCGCGGTTGCCTTGAAGATCCCGAAATGGCTGAGCGCGGCCAGAAAAACGACCAAGGGTCCAAAATCCAGGATCAGGCGCCTGACCTGCGGGTTCATGGTCCTTTTCCTTCCTTCAAGCCGTCAGCCCCGACCAAGGCCCGGGCAAAATCAGCCGCCACAAAGGGCTGCAGGTCATCCTCGCCTTCACCCACCCCGATATAGTGCACCGGAAGGCCGAAGCGTCCCGCCAGGGCCACCAGAATGCCGCCCTTGGCGGTTCCATCCAGCTTGGTCATGATCAGGCCGGTCACCGGAACCGAGGCCGAAAAGGCCTCCACCTGCGACAGCGCATTCTGTCCGGTGGTGGCGTCCAGCACCAACAGCACCGCATGGGGCGCCGACGCATCCAACTTCTTAATGACGCGGGCGATCTTTTCCAATTCCGCCATCAGCCCGGCCTTGTTCTGCAACCGGCCCGCGGTATCGATCACAAGGATATCGCTGCCATTGATGCGCGCTTTTTCCAGGGCCTCGAACGCCAATCCGGCCGCGTCGCCGCCGGGCTTGGTGGCGACAAACTGCGCCTTGGCGCGTTCCGCCCAGACCTTGAGCTGTTCGATGGCTGCGGCGCGAAACGTATCGCCGGCCGCCAGCGTCACATGAGCGCCTTCCTCGGCAAGGCGCTTGGCCAATTTGCCGATGGTGGTGGTCTTGCCGGTGCCGTTCACGCCGGCCACCAGGATCACAAAAGGCTTTTTGCCGTCTTCCACCGCCAGCGGCTTCTGAAGGGGCGACAGAACCAGGGCGATTTCCTGGGCCAGCACCGCTTTGAGCTCATGGCCTGAAATTTCCGCGTCATACCGGTTCTTGGCCACGGCGGCGGCCAGTTTTTTGGCTTGGGTCACACCCATATCGGCGCGGATCAAAGCCTCTTCCAATTCCGCGATGGAGGCCGCATCCAGTTTCTTCTTGGTCAGAATCTCGCCCAAGCCGGTCTTGGCCAAGCTGGATTTGAGCCGGTCGAAAAAACTGGGCGGCGGGGGCGCCTCGCCGAAACTTCTCATGCCGCAAGGCCTGTCAGACGATTGCCGTCCCGGCCGGTAATGGTTAACGGCAGGAACGTGCCCGGCATGCCGTGTGGGAAAGTGACCGGCGTAAAGCAGGGCGTACGGCCGATACCGCCCCGCTCCATCAAAACGGTGTGACGTGAACCTTTCATGCTGTCCAGCCGCGCCGCCAGCGCCGCTTCACCCTTGCGCCGCAACCGGATCGCGCGATCCTTGATCACGGCGCGGGGCAGTTGCGGCATCTTGCAGGCCGCTGTTCCGGGCCTGGGCGAAAACGGAAACACATGCAACCGCGACAGGCCGGCCTCGTCCACCAGGCTGAGGCTATTTTCGAACATGGCTTGGGTTTCGGTGGGGAAGCCGGCGATCAAATCGGCGCTGAAGGCGGCGTCGGGGCGATAACAGCGCACCGTGTTGCAAAAGGCGATCATGTCAGCGCGGCTGTGACGGCGCTTCATGCGCTTCAAGATCATGTCGTCGCCGGACTGGGCCGAAAGATGGAAATGCGGCATCAGCCGTTCTTCTTCGGCGATCATCCGCATCAGGATGGGATCGGCCTCAATGGCGTCGAGCGAGGACAGGCGCAGACGTTTCAGTTCGGGCAGCTGCTTGAGGAGCTTTTCCACCAGCGTTCCCAGCGACGGCGTCCCCGGCAGATCGCCGCCATAAGAGGTCAAATCCACCCCGGTCAGCACGATCTCAGCAAAGCCCTTTTCCAGCAGACGGCGGGCCTCCGTCACCACCGCGCCCATCGCCACGCTGCGGCTGTTGCCCCGCCCGTAAGGAATGACACAGAACGTACAGCGGTGGTCGCAGCCATTCTGCACCTGCAAAAAGGCGCGGGTCTTGCCATCAAAATGGTCCACCATCTGCGGGGTGGTCTCGCGCAGGCTCATAATGTCGTTGACACGGATTTTTTCGCTTTGCCCGATGCCAAAATCGGCATAGCTGCCGGCGCGCAATTTTTCCGCGTTGCCGAACACCGCATCCACTTCCGGCATGGCGGCATAGGCTTGCGGCTCAATCTGCGCGGCGCAGCCGGTGACGATGATGCGGCATGTCGGGTTCTCGCGCTTGAATTTGCGGATCGCCTGGCGCGATTGGCGCACCGCTTCGTGTGTCACGGCGCAGGTGTTGACCACCAGCGCATCGCGCAATTGCGCTTCGGCGGCGCGGTCCCGGATCGCCTGGCTCTCATACGCATTGAGGCGGCAGCCAAAGGTCACGACTTGCAGGGTCATAATGCGCCCAGATCGACCCGGCCGCGGAAGGGCATGGCGGTGGGACCGGTCATCAGCACATGATCGTCCTCTTGGCGCCACTCGATGGCGAGCGGCCCGCCGTCCAACAGAATCTCTACCTTGCGCTCCGTAAGGCCGCGCCGGATGGCGGCCACGGCGGTGGCGCAGGCGCCGGTGCCGCAGGCGAGCGTCACGCCCACGCCGCGCTCCCACACCCGCATGCGGATGCGCCCCTGGTCCAGAACTTGCGCGAATTCGACATTGGTGCGGTTGGGGAAAAAGGGCAGGGTTTCGATCTTGGGACCCAACTGGTTCACGGGCGCCTTTTCCGCGTCGGGCACAAACAACACGCAATGCGGATTGCCCATGGAAAGGGCGCTGACCGGCAGGTTGGCCCCGCCGACATCCAGCGGAAAATTCACCGTGTCCACTTCGCGCGCCAGCGGAATTTGCTGCCAATCCAGCTTGGGCGGGCCCATGTCCAACATCACCATGCCCTTGCCGGCATCGCTGCAGGTCAGCATGCCGCCCTTGGTGGACAATTTCACCCGCGCCAAGCCGCGCTCGTCCAGCAAAAGGCGCGCCACGCAGCGCGTGGCGTTAAAGCAGGATTCCGATTCCGAGCCGTCGGCATTGTAGAACAGGATGCCGGCGTCGGCCTGTGCCCCGCCTGGGCGGATCACCACCACCGTGTCGCAGCCGATGCCGAAATGCCGGTCGGCCACCGCCTTGGCGCGATCGGAACGCAAGTCGATGGCGCTGTCGCGCGCGTCGAACACGACAAAATCGTTACCCAGGCCATGCATCTTCACAAAGGCGGTCATGAGGGCCTTATAGGCGGGTCAAGCGCCCTTTTCCATTGCCAGCGCACGCGAAAATTTCCATCCTGTCCCGCCCAGACCCGGATCCCCCACATGCGCGCGAACCTGTTTGCCCTGCTGCTCGGTTCCGTTCTCGCCACAGGAGCCTTTGCCGTGCCCGTTTCCCAAGCCCAAACCGAGGATCTGCATGTCTGGCTGGAAGATACGCATGGCGAAAAACCCTTAGCCTGGGTCAGGGATCAGAACGCCAAGTCCCTGGCGCCTTTGAAAGCCGATCCTCGCTACCAAAAGAATTATGATTCCATCCTGCAAGTGATGGATGCCACCGACCGCATTCCCATGGGCAGTTTGAGTCACGGCTTTGTCTATAATTTCTGGCAGGACGCCGCCAATCCCAAGGGCATTTGGCGGCGGACCTCCATCGCGGACTATCAGAACCCCGCGCCGCATTGGGAGCTGTTGCTGGATGTGGACGCGCTGGCAAAGCGCGAAAAGGAAAATTGGGTCTTCAAGGCCGCGGAATGTTCGCCTGGTGAAGCGCGCTGCCTGATCCGGCTGTCGCGCGGCGGCGGCGATGCGGTGGTGGTGCGGGAATATGATCTGAAGGCCAAGGCATTGGCCGGCGACGGCTTCAGCCTGGCCGAGGCCAAAAGCGACGCAAGCTATCTGGACGATGATACCGTGCTGTTTGCCACCGCCAAGGATGGCGAGACCACATCGGGCTATGCCCGTATCGTCAAATCCTGGCGGCGCGGCACGCCGCTCACCGCCGCCAAGACGCTATACGAGGGCGAGATCCGTGACGTGGCTTCGGCACCGGCCACTTTTCACACCGCGCGCGGGCCTGTCGGACTGGTGGTGCGGGCGGTAAGTTTTTTCGAAAGCGATTACTTCGCCCTGGAAGGCGAGGGGGTGAAGCAGTTGCCGCTGCCGCGCTCTGCCGATGTTAAAGGCGTGTTCGATGGCGCCTGGATTGCCACCTTGCGCCAGCCGTTTGAAACCGGCGGTGTCAGCCTGCCCAAGGGTGCGCTGGTGGCGTTTCGTGACGGTGCCAGACCGCAAGTGATCTTCGCGCCTACGCCGCGCCAGTCGATCGAAAGCGTGGGCATCGGCCGCGACAAGATCTATGCCGCCATCACCGACAATGTGATCGGCTCGGTGCAGGTCTTCACGCTCAAGGATGACGTGTGGTCGGGCACGGCGCTGGCATTGCCGGGACAGGGCTCAGCCGACATTGTTTCGGCCAATGATTTCGGCCCCGAAGTCCTGTTCAGTTTCCAGAATTATGTGACCCCGACCACGCTCTATTTCGACGGCGGCACCGATCGGCCCAAAGCGATCAAATCCCTGCCGGCGCGCTTTGACGCGTCCAACATCGCCACCGAACAATTCGAGGCGACTTCCCAGGACGGCACCAAGATTCCCTATTTTGTCACCCGGCCCAAAAATCTCAAAGACCCGGCCCCCGCCATTCTTTATGGCTATGGCGGCTTTGAGATTTCGCTGACGCCGTCTTACAGCGCCAATTTCGGGCGGCTGTGGCTCACCCAGGGCGGCATTTATGTGGTGGCCAATATCCGCGGCGGCGGCGAATTCGGGCCTGCCTGGCATGACGCGGCGCTCAAGACCAAGCGGCAAAGGGCTTACGAGGATTTCGAAGCGGTGGCGGCGGACCTGGCGCGGCGCGGCCTGACCACGCCCAAGCAATTGGGCATCATGGGCGGCTCCAATGGCGGTCTCTTGGTGTCCACCGTGATGGTGCGGCGCCCCGATCTGTTCGGCGCGGTGGTGTGCCAGGTGCCGTTGATCGACATGATCGCCTTCACCCATATCGGCGCGGGCGCCAGCTGGATCGGGGAATATGGCGATCCCGCTATCCCCGAAGAGCGCGACTATATCCTCACCTACTCGCCCTATCAGAACGTCAAGCCGGGGGTGAAATATCCGCCGGTGTTCTTTGTCACCGCCACCAGCGACGACCGTGTCTCGCCGGTGCATGCGCGCAAGATGGCGGCCAAGATGATGGCGCAAGGCCATGAGGTGTTGTTCTACGAAAACACCGACGGCGGGCATGCGGCGGCGGCCGACCACAAGCAGGCGGCCGAGATGTGGGCGCTGTCCTTTGTCTATCTGGCGCAGAAGCTGGGCTTGGCGCCCAGATAATCGGACGCCCAAAGAAAAAGCCCGCCAAGGGGCGGGCTCCTTCTATCGGCCTTTGGCGATCCGCGGCTTGGGCGGGGCGGGGGGCGCTTCCTTGGGCTTTGGCGTCCTTTTGGCCAAAGCCGCGCGGTTTTTGACGGCGGCAGCAGACATATCGGGCAATTTTGGCATGGGGAACTTTCGGGTGGGGAACGGCTGGTCCCACCCTAAGGCGTCACCGCCGGTCCGTAAACGGAGGATTCTGCATGGCGACCACCCGCCCGTCGCTTGTGCTCCGGGCGTTCGGTCCTCAAATCGGTCCTTGAGGCGCGTCCGCCGCAGGCGGCGAAATGGTCCTTTCGGACTATTTCGAGAGCCGAACACCGATTTGACCGGCAAGCCGGTCGGGCCTCACCCGTAAACGGAGGAATTTTGCAGCCCGGTCCCGCGAAACTGTACAGGCTCTTTAGCCGGGGGCGGCCCCCTGTATCCCCAACCGCACCAGATAAACCGACTGGGAGGCGCACATGAACAGCCAGTCGCGCTTGGGACCGCAGAAGCTGACATTGGCGCAGACCTCTGGCAGGCGGATGCGGCCGATCAACTTGCCAGCCGGGTTCCAGACCGTGACGCCGCAATAGCCCAGCGGCGCGTTCGAGCCCGACCAGACATTGCCCGCCATGTCCACCCGGTGTCCGTCGGGCCCGCAATGCACCCCGTCCACATCGCAATCGGTGAAGCGGCGCTGATTGACGATTTTGCTTCCCATCACATCGGCCACATCTATGCCGCCACGCCAGGTGAAATAGACTTTGGAATAGTCGGGCGAGAAGGCGATGCCGTTGGCCACCAGGCCGGGCCCGCCCTCCAGGATGACGTCCAGCCGTCCGCTGGGGTCCCAGCGATAGATGCTGGGCGGGCGCACCTGATGGCGCGAACCGACAATGCCGGCGCCGCCATTGCCGGGCGCATCCTTGTAGAGGCCTTTGGGATTGAGCGGGCCCACGCCGTCATCG
>DATEEB010000089.1:0-10321 GCA_035281345.1 Rhizomicrobium sp.
TGGCGGTGGATTCGAAGGGCAACCTCTATACCGCCGAGGTAGCCGGGAACCGGGCCCAGAAACTCCTGCTCAAGGGAATGTCGGCCACCATGCCTGCCAATGCCCTGAAGTAGCGGGCATGGTCCCATCGGGCCATGTCCCCGAACCGCATCCATTGTGATTCAGTTTCCCAATACGGAAACTGTCTGCAATTCCAGGGACAATACTTAATCCGCATCACAAAAGCTTTGGCTGATCGCCTTTGTTCGCAGATTTGGGCCCTGGTTTGCGGCGTTGCCGGGCGCGCCGGACAGGACGAAAACGAGAACTGGAAATTGATAGCGATTTGCCGCTAGGGGATCGTGTCCCGGACTTTGTCAGCTCCTAATTGCAAGGAGCCCCCCATGAGCACAGCGCGTGACGCCCGTTTCTGGGACAGGATTTCCCGGAAGTATGCCAGGGCTGCCATTGCCGATCAGGCCGGATATGAGCGCACTCTGGACCGGACCCGCGCTCTGTTGGGACCAAAGGGCCGGGTATTGGAACTGGGCTGCGGCACGGGAACAACGGCGCTTCGGCTTGCAGGCGCTGTGCAAAGCTATCTTGCGACGGACATCTCCGCTGCGATGATCGCGATTGCCGAGGAGAAACGTCCCGCCGGTCCTATCCCGCCCGCTGTCTTCCGCACTGCGACCGCGGAGGCGCTTGCGCCGGAGGATGGGCCGTTCGATGCCGTTCTGGGATTCAACTATCTCCATCTGGTCCGCGATTTGCGGGGCACGCTGCAATCCATCCATGCCTTACTTGCAGCGGATGGCTTGTTCATCTCCAAGACACCCAGCCTCGGGGATATGAACCCGCTCATCCGGCTTATCTTGCTGCCCGCGATGCGCGCGATCGGCAAGGCACCCTATGTCAACGTCTTCCGGGCGGCGGAGTTGAGCGGGCTTATATGTGCCGCGGGCTTCGACATTCTTGCCACGGAAAACCACGCCACCAAGGGCAACGACCACCGTCCCTACATCGTAGCGCGCAAGAGATGACGTGAGCTGCCGAAACGGTGTGGAAAGCCGTTCTGTTTTGCTTTTTAATACGCCGACCGGAATTCAGAATTGAAAAAATGGAATGGCGCTCCTGTCACTGCATTTTCAGCCAACAGCCCGCAGCATGTAGCGCCCAAGGAACTGCTGACAGACATTCATCTCCCCTGAAGAGGCCATGACGGGACGCCACCCCAAGCCGCCGCAGATGCCAAGGGACGTCGCGCGCGCTTTCGACGCCTTTCCCGCGCCGGTTCGTCAACGGCTGTTGCAAGTACGTGGCCTGATCTTCGAGACCGCGGCACGAACGGACGGCGTCGGCCCGCTTACGGAAACGTTGAAATGGTGCGAGCCGGCCTATCTCACCGAGGCGACGGGCAGTGGGACCACCATCCGCCTGGGATGGCCCCGATCGTCGGACGAGACCTGCGCAATTCTGCTCAACTGCCGCACCACGCTTATCGAGACGTTTCGCGCGCAGTTTTCCGGCATCTTTGGCTACGAGAAGAATAGGGCCATTCTCCTCCGCACGTCCGGCGCACTGCCAAGAGCGCCACTCGCAATCTGCCTCGCCATGGCGCTCACCTATCACCGACGCAAGTCGGCGGTGTAGGTATGCACCGGCGAGGGCATACATGCCCCCGGATTTAGCGGACTGTTTTGCTTTTCGACGCAAGTTCGAGTGCGGCATAAATTCCGGCATTATGCCGGAATTAAACCGGCGCCTCAGCCGGCGGCGTTAGATATGTAACTCTCCGTTGGCGACAGCGATCTTCGGTCTTTTGAACCCCATCGCGATCCATGCGCCGAGAAGCTTGGCAAAAAAAGAAACCGAATGCCGCTTCCCGTTCGGGACATCGTCGGCAAGTGCCGAACCCTTCGGAAGGTCGCCTGTCATCGTCCGCAGATCCAGCGGGGGCAGCGTGCCCTTTGGCCACAGACAGCTATAAAGACTTAGCCAGTGGCCGCCCTGGAATTCAAGAAAGACGGGCGTGTTGCAACAAGTCGCGACAACCCGGCGGGTTGTCGCCTCGGGTGCGAGGCGGAACTCCTTGAGCTGTCCGGCGCCCTTCAGAAAGCGGACGCGATCCTTGCGGTAGAGGACAAAGCGTGTCCCGCCATTCGTTTCCAAAAACGGCGGAGCCGCGGGAAGAGTCCGCATCTTGGCACCGGCCGCACGGCAGCTATCGCAATGGCATTCGGCACTGACGATAGGCGCCTTCTGCACCTCGATATGTGTCTGTCCGCAAGCGCAGGCGAGTTGCGTAATGGGTGTCATGGCAATACTTGCTCCTTGTCGTGGCAACCGGCTGGTGTCGGTTGGCCCGCCCTCAAGTCGCGCGACACTACGCTGTCGCTAACCGCCTAGCGTCGCCTATGGGCGCTTGGCGGCGCCATTTCTTTCGTCCGCAAGGCGGACGAAAGAAATGGCGCACCCGATAGGATTCGAACCTATGACCTCTGCCTTCGGAGGGCAGCACTCTATCCAGCTGAGCTACGGGTGCGTACGTTTTGTCTTTGGTCGCGCCGGACGTGCCCTGCGCGGCGTTGCAGCCGCTCCGGGTCGCCGGTCGCTCCCTGCCCGCTATAAAGAAATCGGGCCCGCCTTGCAAAGCGCGCCCAAATCCGGCCGGCCTTACTTGGCCCCGCTGGTTGCGGGCGCGGTCACGGCAGGGTGATTGTGCCCGTCCTTGGCGGCGGGCGCCATCTTCATGGCGTTCTCGCCCTTCTCGCCTTTGGGCTTGGCGGACATCATCATGGCATTCTCGGTCTTGGGCTTTGCCGTCATCATCATGGAGGGACCGGCCTCCTTGGCGGCGGGCTTTGGCGCAGGTTCGGCGGCGCTCGCAGGCAGAACGGCGGAGAAAAGAACGATGGCGATGAAACGCGGAAAACGCATGGAACAATCCTCACGGGCGGCGGCGCGGATTCTCTGCGCCTGCCCCTGACCTCGCAAGCCCGGTTTGGCGCCCTGCGCGAAATTTAATCCGCCAGGAAGGCGGTTACCGCGGCTTGTGCCTCCATCGCGCTCTTTGCCGGCGGCAGGATGGTCATGACGGCGCCCGGCAATGACGCCTGGAGCGCCGGTTCAAGGCTAAGGTCCTCTCGGCCCAGCGCCAACACGCCCAAGGCGCGGACACGCGAAAGGTCCTCCGTCGCCACCGCCCCCAGCATGGCGCGCGGCCAGGAGGGGATGCCCGCGACGCCGGCAAAAGCGGCAGGGTCGAACGCATGGACCAGCACCAGCCTTGCGTCCTTGGGCGGAGTAATATCGTTCAACAGTTGCACCAGGAGTTCGGTATCCGCCGCGTCATAGCCCACCACCAGAACAGCCCTTGTGGCGCGGCGCGGCCCCAGCGCGGCGCAGTCCATGAACAGCGGCTTGCCGTCCGCACCCTTGCTGGGGTGCAGCCGCGCCACCGTATCGATATGGGCTTTCTCGCAGGCGGCGATAAAGGCGCGCCGGGCGGCACGGTAAGTCTTTCGGCTCTCGGGGCTTTCAGGACCAGCGGACATAATCTTAATCTAGCGTATGTCACTTTTCGGCGCCCTGGAAGAATTGCGGACCCGCCCCATCGGGGACCTGGCTGCCGCGCGCGCCGCGCGCCAGGGCTTTCGCAGCCGCATAAAGCTGGCGCGGGACAATGCCCTGTTCCCGGAACCGGTGGTGGAAGCGCGCGACATGGGGCTCAAGGGCGAGAATTTTTATGCCAGTGACCGCAATCCCCCTTACTGGCACCGGATCGAAGGGGCGGTCGAGAAATTGTGGCTGCGCAAATCGGTGGCGGAAAAACTGCTGCGGGTGAATGCGCGCGCCGCATCCGTGGGGCTGGAATTGTTTTTGTTCGATGCTTGGCGTCCCCGCGCGGTGCAAGCCTTCTTCCACGACGTATGGATGCCGCGCGAACTGAAACGCCGCGATCCCGCGCTCAGCGGCGCGGCCTTGACGCATGAGGTCGAGCGCTATTGGGCCGCGCCGTCACAGAGCGAGGCGTCACCCGCCCCGCATGCCACGGCCTCGGCGGTGGATCTTACTTTGCGCTGGAAAGACGGCGATCCGCTGTGGATGGGCTCGCTGTTCGACGATGTCACGGCACTGGCGCACCGCGACCGGTTTGAAAATCTGATGCCGGAGAATTTTTCTTTTTCCGACCAGGAAGCGCGCGCCAATCGCCGCTTGTTGCATTGGTTGATGGTTGAAGAGGGATTTGCCGGCCATCCCGACGAATGGTGGCATTTTTCCTGGGGCGATCAGATGTGGGCGGCGCTGACCGGTGCGCCTGCCGCGCATTATGGATTGGCGGCTGTTCCGGAATAATTTCTATTCCAGGACCGGTCTGAAGGCTCCATCCCAGTCCGCGCCGGGGGGATGGGTTTCATAATAGGCGATGCGGGCCAGATGCAGGTCATAGAGTTTCTGGCTGGCACCGGACAGGCGGCGGCATTGCGCGATCAGTTCGCGCGCCGCGCGCCAATTCTGCTTCCGGATCGCTTGAAAAATATGATCGTGGAATACCGTCAGCGCACGGAATTTCGGCGAGGCCCGCGTCACCGGATTGCCCATCAGGGCATAAAGGGCGGTCGCGGGCTGGGCGCCGTCCGCCACCGCGTCGATTTCCAGGAAAGCAAAGCCGCGCTCCGCCAGGCGCTTTGTCGCGTCTGACGCAATCACTGTGGGGCCATAATGATGCGCCAGGGCCTGGATGTGCCGCGCCAGACTCACCGCCTCGCCATGGACGCTGTAACCCATACGTCCCTGGCCGCTAAAGCCGCCCGCGATCACCGGCCCGCTGGCGATGCCGACGCCGATCTCCAGCCGGGGCAGGCCATCGCCCTTCTGCGCCATTTCGTCCGAAATCCGCGCCGCCACCGCCGCCATGGCGTTGGCCGCGCCGCAGGCATGCAAGGCATGATCCGCATCGTCCAATGGCGCATTCCAGAAGGCGGAAAAACCGTCTGCCGTCAGCCGGTCCAGGGTGCCGCCATGGGCCGATACTTCGTCGATCAGCGGCTTGAGCATGCGTTCCATCAGGCTGGTAAAGCCTGCCGCGTCATTCTTGAAGGCGTCCGCCAAGCCCGCCAATCCCTCTACGCCGCACACCAGATAGGTAATGGTGCGGGTTTCTCCGTCCATTTTCAGCAACTGCGGCTGGCGCGCGATTCTGTCGATGGTGGCGCGCGGCAGGGAATCGGAAAAGGCCATGCGCAAGGCGGCATGCGCCAGTTTGAGATCGTATAGCCGAAGCGCGGCGCCGGCCGCGAATGCCAGCATCAGCAAAAGCGCCGGCGTGGCCGCATCCGCCAACAGGCTATGCGCCGCATAAAGATACCATGACCCCATGCCCAATAGCAGCGACGCCGACAAAGTCAGGGCTGCCGCCCAGCCCAGGCCGAAGCGCAGCAGATACAGCATCGCCGCGCCCAAGCCGGCGAGAAGCAAGGCTTCCAGCGGCCGCATCCAACTGGGGCGGACCAACACCGTGCCCGCCAAAAGATTTTCGAGCCCTTCCGCGGTCACGGTCGCGGTGCTGACCGGGCCCAGCGGTGTTTGCACCATGCGCGCTTGCCCGCCGATCACCACGATGGCGCCATTCAAATCCGCCATGCTGTCGGGATTAAGCCTGCGTTGCGCCACATCCCCGGCGAAGTGCAACCGCACTTGCCCGTCTTTGCCGGTCGCAATCGCGCCGTCCGGCCCCTCCAACGCGGCGATGCCGATGCCGGTAAGGACGCTCAACGGGTCATGCTCGTCGCTGACCACGGTCAGCTCCGTCTTGCCGCCGATGACGCGCAAGGCTTCCGCCGCTATGCCGGGCACCAAGGCCGTGCCGATATGAAATGCCACCGGCATGTGCCGTACCACCCCGTCCGTATCGGGGAGAAGGGTCACGGCGCCGGCGCCTGCCGCGCTGGTTTCCAAAAGCGCCGGTACCGCCGCTGCCGCTTCAAACCGCGGCACCGGTGCGAAGGGATCGCGGGTGCCACGATAGACAAAGCGTGCTTTGATGTGCGGCACACGTCCGGCCATGCCCAGCATCACCGGCACAACGGCTTTGGTTCCCGCCAGAGCAGTGGCCAGGTCATGGCCTGGCTCCGGCAAGGTGGCCAAAGCCGCGCGCACCACATCATTGTCGGGCGGCAGGCGCGCCGACAGGCTTTGCGGCGAAGGCCCCGGTTCAAAAGGCGATGTGAGCAGAATCATGCGCACGCCGCGCGCGGTCAGGTTGCGCGTCACCCCGACCAGACTGTCTTCGTCCAGGCGGGGAAGTTCCATAATCCGAACCGGCATTCCGGCCTTGTCGGCGAAGGGGCGCGCGGCATGGCGCTGATAGCCGTCGAACAGCCGGTTGCTGAGATTGGCCTGAATTCCAAAACTGTTGAACAGGACGATCAGAACACCCAGCGCCAGCAAAAGCGCCGGGGCCAGCCATAGGCTGGCCGGCCGCAACCAGGTTGCCGGGGGTTTGGCCGAATCCATCGGGCCAAGATTATTATCCTTGGCCGCAAGCGGCTAGGCATGTGGGGTGGTCTACTTGGTGACCCGGATGGCGACCTGGGCCAGCAATATCTTGGCCCCCTTCTTTTTGAGCGCCCGGTCGGTCACGGCCTGCAGCCGGTCGGCGATCATGACCACATCCGGCGGGCTATCGGTGCGCACCACATTGGCGGTGAAGGTCATCAGATTGCGGATATAGGCGTCGCGCAACACCGGCAGCGAGCGTTTGACCTCCTCGCGCATATGGTCGTCGGGCACGTCCAATCCGGCCCCCACCATCAGCATGCCGGCCGCCCGATTGTCCGCCACAATCGTGGTGTAGATGGGGTCCACCATGATGTAGCTCTTGGACTGGGTGGTTTTGTGCTCTGGCGCTTTTTGCGCCTTCTGGCCATGCTCCGCGGCGCGCCCGGGCAGGGTGGCCAGGGCGATGGCAAGCAAAGCCAGGACGGCTGCGCGCGTCATGATCGTCAGTAAGCGCCGGATAGGTAAATCGAATTTTAACGGGAGACGGAAATGCGCAAACAGGGCCTGATGATGTCCACTTTTGCCGCGGCTTTGCTGGCAGCCGGGGTCAGTTTTGCCGCCGACCGTCCGGGGCAGAAATTCCAGATTTCCCCCACCAGCTTGGCCAAGCCCTATGCCACCAAGGGGGTGGCTAACCCGCCCGAAAATATTTCGCGCGCCGCCGGCAACCAGCCCGAAGTTCCCAAGGGCTTTGCGCTTTCCATCTTCGCCGACCGGCTTACCGATGCCCGCTGGATGGCGGTGGCCCCCAATGGCGATATCTTCCTGGCCGAGCCCCCGGCCGGTTATAGGGCCCGTGGCGGCGGCCAGATTACGGTGCTGCGCGACTCCAACAATGATGGCAAGGCGGATCAGCGCTTCACCTTCCTTCCGGCCTCGGCGGGTTTTGTTTATCCGCACGGCTTGGCCTTCCGCGCCGGCTATCTCTATGTCGGCGATGTGCGGGGTATCTGGCGCTTCTCCTATACCGACGGCCAGACTGCGGCGGGCAAGCCGGAAAAAGTCACCAGCAAGGTCGCGGACCTGGCGCCCAAGAACGGGCACATCACGCGCAATATCGCCTTCGGGCCCGATGGCGGGCTCTATCTGGCGCTGGGCTCCAGGGACAATATTTCGGACTTCAAGCCCGGCGCGCAGGTGTTCAAGATCAATGCCGATGGCAGCATGAGCGAATTCGCCAGCGGGATCAGAAATCCTGTCGGCATCGCTTTCCAGCCCGGCACCAGCAATCTGTTTGTTGTCTCCAATGAGCGCGACGGGCTGGGCGACGACCTGCCGCCCGATTACCTGACCAGCGTCAAGGCGGGCGGCTTTTATGGCTATCCTTACGCCTATATCGGCAAGAATCCCGATCCGGCATGGGGTGCCAAGGATCCGGGTGGAAAGGTCGCGTCCACCATCACCCCCGATGTGTTGTTCCAGGCCCATTCGGCGCCGGTGGGGCTTGTGTTCTATACCGGGTCCAGTTTTCCGGCGGCATACAAGAACGACGCTTTTGTCGCCCTGCACGGGTCTTGGAATACGGCCAATCCCACTGGCTACAAGGTGGTCCGGGTGCGTTTTCAGAATGGCAAACCGGTGAATGGGTACGAGAACTTCGTCACCGGCTTTTGGAACGGCATGGGCCAGGCCGGCCAGCCGGCCAAGGTCTGGGGCCGTCCTGCGGGGCTGGCGGTGGCCAAGGACGGCAGCCTGTTGATCGCCGACGACGTCGCCAATGTGATCTGGCGGGTGGCATATACGGGCAAGTAGCTATCTCGGTTCGGCGCGCCATCCGAAGCCCGCGTAGCGGGCGGAGGATGATGGAGCTGAGCGGGTGAGGACCGGCGCGCCGAAGGCGCGTGAGCATGTCCTGTGGACATGCGAGAGGAACGAACGCCCGAGCCGAATGGCGAGGGCCGGACAGAACCGCTGGCCTCCTCATTGCGAACGGTGAGGGCGATAAGCCAAAGGTCCAGTGGACCTTTGGCCGCCCGAACGCCGAGTGGACCCGAAGGGTCTGCGAAGGCCGGGGCGCCTGATGAGAGGATCGGTTCGGAACCCATTCCAGCAGGAATGGTGGAGCTGAGCGGAATCGAACCGCTGGCCTCCTCATTGCGAACGAGGCGCTCTCCCAACTGAGCTACAGCCCCGAACCGGTTTTCCGGATTTTTGCCGGAGGGCCGGGTTTTAGGGACGGGGGCAGGGGCCGTCAAGCGGCCTTGATTTTCGGGCTTTTCCTGCGCGGTTCCCCCCGGTAAAACAAGCCATGATGAACCCTATCGCCGCCCTGCTGATCGTCGTCCTTGATATCTACATGTGGATCGTGATCGCGGCAGTGATCGTGAGCTGGCTGACCGCCTTCAATGTGATCAATCCCTACAACAATTTTGTCCGTGGCCTGCTGCAAGCCCTTTCCGCCCTGACCGAGCCGGTGTTCCGGCCCATCCGCAAAATCCTGCCGCCGATGGGAGGTTTGGATCTGTCTCCGATCGTGGTGTTCGTGATCATTTGGTTCCTGAAATACAGCATCGCCTGGGCGTCGGTCCGCTACGGATTCTAGTCCATGACAGCCACGGTCATTGACGGTAAAGCCAGCGCTGCGCGCTTGCGCGAAAAAATCGCCGCCTATACCGCCGAACTGAAGTCCAAGCACGGTTTGCAGCCGGGGCTTGCCACCGTGCTGGTGGGGCAGGACCCAGCGTCGGAAGTCTATGTCCGCAACAAGCGCAAGACCGCCGAGGCCATCGGTTTTAAGTCAGTGCATGTCGCGCTGCCCGCCGATGTTTCGCAAGGCGAACTGCTCGCCAAGGTGCGGGGCCTGTCCGCCGATCCTTCCGTGCATGGCATCCTGGTGCAACTGCCCTTGCCCGCGCCTCTGAACGAAAATGCCGTGCTGGACGCTCTGGACCCCGCCAAGGACGTGGATGCGCTGACGCCCAAAAATGCCGGGCTGCTGCTGTCGGGCCGCGCCCATCTCGTCAGTTGCACGCCTGCAGGCGTGATGCTGCTGCTCAAGGAATATGCCGGTGACATTGCGGGCCAGGAGGCGCTGGTGATCGGCCGCTCGCTTTTGTTCGGCAAACCGGCGGCGCAATTGCTGCTCGCCGCCAACGCCACGGTCACCATGGCGCATTCGCGTTCCAAGGATCTGCCGGGCTTAGCGCGGCGCGCCGATATCCTGGTGGCCGCCATCGGCAAACCGCAATTCGTCAAAGCGGATTGGATCAAACCCGGCGCAACCGTGATCGATGTGGGCATCAACCGCGTGGATGCGGGTGACGGCAAAACCAAATTGGTCGGCGATGTGGACTATGAAGCGGCCAAGGCGGTTGCGGGCGCCATCACGCCGGTGCCGGGCGGGGTCGGCGCCATGACCATCGTCTGCCTGATGCACAACACGCTGATTGCCGCCTGCGCGCAGAATGGTCTGCCGCTGCCGACCGCGCTTTAAAGTTTTTTCTGCAAGTCCTTCGCCAAATCGTCGGGCGATACCGGGCCGTCATAGAAGCTGACCAGCTTTCCATCCGGCCCCATCAGATACAGAACCGAGGAATGGTCCACGCTATATCCGCCTGCAAGTCCCTTGGCGGGGTCCAGCGGTTTCTTCACGGCATAGACGCGGAATTTTTTCCCGACCTCCTGGATCGCGGATGGACTGCCGGTCAGGCCGATGAAATTGGGACCGAAGGCCTTCATATACTCGCCCAGCACCTGGGGCGTGTCGCGTTCGGGATCGGTGGTGATGAAGATGGGAACCACGCGATTGGCCCGGCCGCCCAATGTCTCCAGCGCTTGC